>NZ_JBEORT010000010.1:0-116942 GCF_040302425.1 Streptomyces sp. NPDC126497 | reverse complement strand
GCCGCCGGGGCCGCGCGCCCGGCGCGCCACCGGCGGCCGACCGGGAAGCCGATGAGGTTCGGGTGGGCGGCTGATGGAAACCGCGATGGCCGCCGTGGTGCGGGAGAGCGGCGCGTACGGCGGGCTGCTGTACGTGCTGCCGCCGGACGACGACGCCCTGTGGCTGGTCGTGGTGGCGGGAGCCCCGCACGAGCTCGCGACCCCGTGGCGGCGGATCGCGCTGACCGACCCGATGCCGGTGGCGGACGCCGTGCGCGAGCGGCGCCTGGTGTGGATCTCCGGGCAGGAGGAGCTGGCGCGCCGCTACCCGCGGCCGGCCCTCGTGCTGCCGTACGACTTCGCGCTCGCGGCCGCCCCGGTCGCGTCGGGCACCGCGGCCCTGGGCGGACTGGTGCTGCTGTGGTCCGGAGCCCATCCACCGCAGCTGGGTCCCGGCGAGCGCGATGCCATCGAGGCGGGCTGCCACCGTCTGGGCGGCCTCCTCCGGGAGGCCGCGGACCGCGGCGATCCGCTGCTGCCCGCCGGCCGGCCGCGGACCCTGCCCCTGCCGAAGGGACGCACGGTCCCGCCCGGCGAGGCGGCCGCGGTCGCGGCCTTCGTCGACCGCCTGCCCGGAGGCTCCTGCGCGCTGGACATGAACGGCCGCATGACCTTCGTCACCCCCGCCGCCACCGAACTCCTCGGCGCCGGGCCGGACGAGCTGGTGGGCGCCCTCCCGTGGGAGGCGCTGCCGTGGATGGACGTCCCCCAGGTCGAGGACCGCTACCGGGCCGCGCTGGTCAGCAACCGGCCGCAGGAGTTCACCGTCCTGCGTCCCCCGGACACCTGGCTGGCGTTCGAGCTGTACCCGGACCCCTCCGGCATCAGCGTCCGCATCACCCGCGCCGATCCGTCCGGGGACGCTTCCGCCACGTCGGCCGCGTCGGCCGCCGGCCCCAGCCGCGCGGTCCTGCTGTACCAGCTGATGCAGCTGGCGGCCACCCTGACCGAGGCCGTGGGCGTACAGGACGTGGCCGACCAGACCGCCGACCAGCTGCTGCCCGCCCTCGGCGCCCAGGGCATGGTGCTGATGGCCCCCGAGGACGGCCGGCTGAGGATCCTCGGCCACCGCGGCTACAGCCCCGAGCTCGTGGCCCGCTTCGACAGCGTCCCCCTGAGCACGGACATCCCCGCCGCCAGGGTCCTGACCACCGGCGTCCCGGGCTTCTTCACCACGTTCGCCGAGCTCCAGCGCGAGTACCCGGCGATGACCCACGAGGACGGGATGGCCGCCTGGGCCGTCCTGCCGCTGATCGCCTCCGGCCGCCCCAAGGGCTCCCTCCTCCTCTCCTACCGCCGGTCCCGCGCCTTCCCGCCCGGTGAACGCGCCGTCCTCACCTCGATGGCGGGCCTGGTGGGACAGGCCCTGGACCGCGCCCGCCTCTACGACACCAAACACGACCTCGCCCACCGTCTGCAGTCCGCCCTGCTGCCGCACACGCTCCCCCGCGTCCCCGGCCTGAAGGTGGCCGCGCGCTACCTCCCGGCGGCCCGGGGCCTGGGCATCGGCGGCGACTTCTACGACCTCATCCGCCTCGACGAGCACACCGCAGGCGCCACCATCGGCGACGTACAGGGCCACAACGTGGACGCCGCGGCGCTCATGGGGCAGGTCCGCACCGCCGTCCACGCCCACGCCACCGTGGGCTCGGCCCCCGATCAGGTCCTGGCCGGCACCAACCGGCTGCTCACCGACCTCGAGCCGGGCCTGTTCACCAGCTGCCTCTACGTCCACCTCGACCTCGCCGGCCGTCGCGCCTGCACGGCCACCGCCGGCCACCCGCCGCCCCTGCTCCGTCACGCCGACGGACGCACCGAGGTCCTCCCGGTCACCCCCGGTCTCCTCCTCGGCATCGAGCCGGACTCCCGCTACCCGGCCCTGGAGTTCCCCCTGCCGGCCGACTGCGTGCTCGCCCTCTACACCGACGGGCTCGTCGAGGCTCCCGGAGTGGACATCGATGACGCGACCGCGGCCCTCGCGGGGCTCCTCGAGGACGCGGACCCGGCCGACCTCGACGCCATGGCCGACACTCTCATCCGCCACGCCCCCACCCCGGGCGACGACATCGCCCTGCTCCTCATCAGCCCGGTGGACGAGGAGGCGGCCGGGCCACGGCGCCGCAGGCCGGCCGTGACCCGGCCCGCGACGGGTACCGGGGACCCATGACACACGTGCTTCAGGCGGGTTGGTGGGGGCTGGTTGCGGGATCGGCCCTGCTGGTCGGGGCGGCGCTGGGATACGGGCTGCGGATCCCGCAGAAGGTGATCGCGACGGTGATGGCCTTCGGCGCCGGGGTGCTGCTGTCGGCCGTCAGCTTCGAACTGGTCGGGGAGGCCTACGACCAGGCCGGGCTGGCTCCCGCGGCCGTCGGCACACTGGCCGGCGCGGTGGCCTACACCGCGGGCAACCTGTGGCTGGCCCGCCGCGGCGCCCGGCACCGCAAGCGCTCGGGCCACCGGCGGGAACAGGCGCAGCCGTCCGAGGGTCAGCAGGCCGGCTCCGGCCTCGCGCTCGCCTTCGGGGCGCTGCTCGACGGCGTCCCGGAGTCCGCGGTCATCGGCGTGAGCCTGCTCGACGGCGGAGCGGTGAGCCTGGTGACCGTGGCGGCGGTGTTCATCAGCAACGTCCCCGAGGGGATGTCCAGTTCGGCGGGCATGAAGAAGGCGGGCCGCGGCAAGGCCTACGTCTTCGGGGTGTGGGCCGCCATCGCCGCCGCGAGCACCCTCGCGGCGGTCCTCGGCTACACGGTGATCGGGGACTTCTCCCCGGCCGTGATCGCCGCCGTGACCGCGGTGGCCGCCGGGGCGATCCTGGCGATGATCGCCGACACGATGATCCCCGAGGCGTTCGAGGACGCCCACCTGGCCATCGGGCTGGTCACCGTGAGCGGCTTCCTGGTGTCGTTCGCCCTCTCCCACGGCTGAGCCGTACGCACGCGGGAGCCGCTTCCCGCGGCCGGGCGGAGCGGGCCGGTGGGTCAGGCGCAGGACCAGGCCGACATTCCCTGGAGCCGGGCCAGGCGTTCGGCCACGATGATCTGTTCCTCGCGGGTCGCCAGGTCCGCGCGCGGGGCGTACTCGAGTCCCCCGGCCGCGACCCAGCTCGACTGTGCGAACTGCAGGCCGCCGTAGTGGCCGTTGCCGGTGTTCGCCTGCCAGTCGCCGCCGGACTCGCACGCGGCGATGGCGTCCCAGTCGACCCCCCGGGGCGCCGACGGCGAGGACGCCTTCGCCTCGGCGGTCACCCCCAGCGCGGTCGTGGCGATCAGGACGATCGCGGCGGCCCGGATCCGGCTTCTCAGCGGACCCCGCACGTCACCCGGGGAGGCATTTCGTCTATGGATCATAGGGAACTGTTACACCGGGCCGGCGCGCGGCCGCTCGCCGGCGGCCGTCTCCTTGCCCCGGACGGGGGACGCCGCCAGGCCTTCGGCCGAAGATCCTCCCTCCGCGGCGCCTCCCGGTCCGGCGGCACCGGTCCGGCCGGGCCACCGCTCTCCCGCGGCTCCTCCACGCCCTGCCCGGACGCGGGGGGACGCCGCGGCGTCCCCGCCCGCACCGGAACGCGGCAGGCCCGTCAGGGACAGGGCGCCCGGCCCGAAGAAGGCCAGCAGCAGGAAGCCCCAGCAGAACAGCGCCGGTGCCAGACCGCCGTTCTGCAGCGGGAACAGACCGTCCTGCTGGTGCTCGGTGAAGTAGGCGAAGGCCATGGCTCCCGAGCTGAGGAACGCCGCGCCACGGGTCGCCCATCCGAGGAGCACCAGGGCACCGCAGACGAGTTCGATCACGCCCGCGTACCAGAACGGCCAGTCACCCGCCGGGGCGGCCTTCCTGCCCAGCACGCCGAAGACCGTGGCGACGCCCTCACTGGTGAACAGCAGGCCCAGGACGACGCGGAACAGGCCCAGGACGAGCGGTTGGTGGCGGGCCAGCCGGTCACTCGCGCGTGCGGTGCTCATCGTCGCGTACTCCTCGGGTAGGCCGGTGCGGCGGGGCGGGCCGGCACCGGGAGTCACCCGTGCGAGAGGCCCGCCGCCCTCCTCTTACGTGCCTACCGGTCCCACCGTTCAGCCGGGCCCGCCGCTCGTCGCCGCCGGCCGGAAAGGGGCTGCCGGGCGGCGCACCCCTCCCCCGGCCGAGCGGTCCCGCTCCGGGTGTCCGCTGGGCGTCCACCCGCATGGTCGAGGGGGCCGGGCGCCACACCGGCCACGCGGACGTCCTCCGTGAACGGATCGACGGGACGACCGGACGCCGGCCGTCCGGGAGGACGGGCACCGTACCCTGGCCGCATGCGTATGCGCCCCACCCTGAGCTGGACCCCCGAGGAAGACCTGCCGCCGGGTTCCACGGATCCGGAGCCGGTCGTCGACGCGCTGGGCACCGGCGGTGTGCTGGTGCTCAGCGGGGCGGGCATCTCCACGGAGTCGGGCATCCCCGACTACCGGGGCGAGGGCGGGAGCCTGAGCCGTCACACGCCGATGACCTACCAGGACTTCACCGGCAGCGCCCTGGCCCGGCGTCGGTACTGGGCGCGCAGCCACCTCGGCTGGCGCACCTTCCGTCGTGCCCTGCCCAACGCCGGGCACCGGGCCGTGGCCGCGTTCGGAAGGCAGGGGCTGCTGTCGGGAGTGATCACCCAGAACGTCGACGGCCTGCACCAGGCCGCCGGCAGCGAGGGGGTGGTGGAGCTCCACGGCAGCCTGGACCGGGTCGTCTGCCTCTCCTGCGGCGCCCTCGGTCCGCGCCACGAACTCGCCCGGCGGCTGGAGGAGGCCAACGCGGGCTTCGCGCCGGTGGCCGCGGGCATCAACCCCGACGGTGACGCCGACCTCACCGACGAGCAGGTCGGGGACTTCCGCGTGGTGCCCTGCGCGGTCTGCGGCGGCGTCCTCAAACCGGACGTGGTGTTCTTCGGCGAGAACGTGCCGCCGCGGCGGGTCGCGCACTGCCGCGCGCTGGTCCGCGAGGCGTCCTCGCTGCTCGTGCTGGGATCGTCGCTGACGGTGATGTCCGGCCTCCGCTTCGTCCGCCAGGCCGCCCAGGCCGGCACACCGGTGCTGATCGTCAACCGGGACCCGACCCGGGGCGACCGGCACGCCGTCACCCGGGTCGCGCTCCCCCTGGGGGCGGCCCTCACCGCCGTGGCCGACCGGCTGGGCATCGCGGTGGACGACCGGCCGGCGGCCTGACTCCTGCCACCGCGCCGTCGGCGGGCGGGCGGACGCCGACCGGGGGGCGGCCGGCCCGCCGCCCCGCGGCCCCCGCTTGCGGTACGGCGCGCGGCCCGTCAGTCGAGGACCGCGACGGCTTCGATCTCGACGAGGTGCTCGGGGACGTCGAGTGCCGCCACGCCCAGGAGGGTGGCCGGCGGGGTCGGGGTGACGCCCAGCTTCGCGGCCGCGCGGGAGATCCCCTCCAGGAGCAGGGGCATCTTGTCGGGGGTCCAGTCGACGACGTGGACCGTCAGCTTCGCCACGTCGTCGAAGGAGCCGCCGGCCCCGGCCAGGGCGGTGCCGATGTTGAGGTAGCACTGCTCGACCTGCGCGGCGAGGTCGCCCGCCCCGACCGTGACCCCCTCCGCGTCCCAGGCGACCTGCCCCGCGACGAAGACCAGCCGCGAGCCGGATGCGACGGACACCTGCCGGTAGACGTCCGTCCTCAACAGCCCGTCGGGGTTCATCAGAGTGATGGCCATGCTGTCCGCTCCTTGCCGTACAAGACCCTTGTGGTCACTTGCGGTTACTCGGAAACCATAGGAGAGGGATCGCTGACCTGGAAGAACGCACTTTTCGGTGACTGGGTAACCTCATGGTGACCCAGTGGTTCAAGGACTCGGCCCGGCCGTACGGGGTCACCGCGGGCCGGGCGCGGGGACGACCCCGCTCGCCGGGGTCGTGGGACTGTCGGTCGGGGGCCGGGGGACGGGGCGGGGCTCGGCGGACTCCGGTGGCCGCGACGGGGTGGGCGTGGGGGACGGGCCGCTCACCGCGGGCGGGGCGAGAGGGACCGTCGGGGACACCGGGCCGTCGGGGGCCGACGGCCACAGAGGGAGCGCGACGAGGACGGCGACGGCGCAGGTCAGTCCGGCCCCGACGGCGGCGCGGGCCAGTCGACGCCGTGCCGCGCCGCGGCGGATCTCCTCGTACCGGCCGGCAGGCGGGCCGAGGCGGTCGGAGGTGGGCCGCAGGAGGACGGCGAGGGGATCGTCCGGGTCGAACTCCGGATCGTCGTCAACGTGTGTGATCAAGGCTTCTCCTCAGGTGGGCTCGGAGCAGTTCCCGGGCCGCGTGGAGGTCGGCCTTGACGGTTCCCTCCTTGCGTCCGGTCACCGCGGACACCTCCCGGATCGGCAGGTCGGCGTAGTAGTGCAGCAGGACAGGGACGCGCAGTCGTTCCGGCAGCGCCTGCACGAGCAGGCGCACGGACGGGTCGGACTGCTCGGCGTGCGGGCGGACGGCGGTCTCGGCGGTGACGCGGTGCACGGCTCTGCGCTCGCGCTCGAGTTTGCGCCAGTGGTCCCGGACGAGGTTGGCCGCCGTGACGTAGAGGAAGCCCCGGGGCTCGGCCACGGACGTCCAACGGGCCCACAGCCGGGTGAACGCCTCCGAGGCGATCTCGTGGGCCGTCTCGTCGTCGTCGACCAGCCGGCGGCACCAGCCGGCGAGGCGCGGGTAGAGGGCGGCGAAGAGCTCGGACGCCGCCTGCTCTCTGGACCGTTTCAACGCTCTCCATGATCGTGGCGGTAATGGGTGTCGTGGGATCCGTCGGGCCCGGGGCCCGGGCGCACGGCCCGGGCCCCGGGGCGCCGGCGGGTCAGGGACTCGCGGAGGTCAGCGCGGCGAACACGATCACGTTGTCGCGGTACTCGTCGCCGGTGCGCGGGCCACCACAGGTGATGAGCCGCAGCTCCGGCCGGCCGACGTCACCGTAGACCGCGTCCGTCGGGAACTCCGCCTTGGCGACCGTCCGGACCGAGTCGACGGCGAACACCGGCGCCGCGCCGTTCTCCAGGCGTGCCACGATCCCGTCCCCCCGGCGCAGACGCGCGAGGTGGCGGAAGACGCCGTCCCCGTGGGAGCCGACCGTGACATGGCCGAGGATCACCGACGGGCCCCGCTGGCCGGGCGTCGGCGAGTGCCGGTACCAGCCCGCGCGGTCGTGGGCGGTGACCGGAGGCACCTGGACCGTGCGGTCCGGAGACAGTCCCAGCCGGATGACCGGGGTGTCGACCCCGATGGCCGGTATCTCCAGTCCGACCGGGACCGAACGCCCGAGGACGCGCGCCGGCTTCGCGGAGGACCGGTCCGGCGGAGCCGCGCTCCCGGGGGGTTCCCCGACGGGCCCGCGGGTCCGGTGGCCGCCACCGCAGCCGACCAGCAGCGCGGCCGTCGCAGCGGTGGCGAAGGCACGCCTGGAGAGCGGTGTCACGCCGTGTTCGCCCGTCGGCGACGCACGAGGACGACCGTCGCGCCGGCGGCGAGCACCGCGGCGGCGCTCCCGCCGATCAGCGCGCCGTCGGCTCCGGGCTCCGCGGCCTCGGACACGACTCCGGTGTCGGGCGCGCCGCTCGGCACGACGGTGACCCCGCCGGGGGCCGCCGACGGGTCCGATGCGTCGCTCTCGGCCGGTACGGGGCTGGGGTCCGCGGCGTCGGCCGGGACCGGCGAGTCGCCGGGGGCCGCGGTGGCCGCGGGCACCGGGGAGGGTCCGTCGGCGAACGCGGGGACCGTGCCCGCCAGTACGGCGGTGCAGGCGAGTGCCGTGGCACTGAGGACGGTTCGGCGCATGGTCGCTCTCTTTCGTCGGTCCGCCCGCACGGTGGCCCGGCGGGCTGGGTGGTGGATCGTGCGGAGAGACGAGGCGGCGACGGCACGGGTTGTAAAGAACGGGCAAAGGACGCTTCCGGGTGGCGGTCCGGCCGGCGGAGGCGGCCCGGCGGCCGCCGAGGGCGCCGTCCGGGCGGCGGGGAGCACCGCCGGCGGACGGCGGCGGGGTCCACCGGTCCCGTGTCCGGGCCGGCCGGCGCCTCGCGCCGGGAACCCGCCGCCCCGACGCTGGATGCATCAGGCCTCTAGTGGAGGAGCACGGTGTCATGGTCCGTTACGTGTACGACTTCGCCGAGGGCGGTCGCGAGATGGCCGGTCTGCTCGGCGGCAAGGGCTCGAACCTGGCCGAGATGACCCGGCTCGGGCTGCCGGTCCCGCCGGGTTTCGTCATCACCACCGAGGCGTGCCGGTCCTTCCTCACCACCGGCGGCGAGCCCGAGGGCATGTCACGGGAGATCTCCGACCACCTGGCGGCCGTCGAGGAGGCCGCGGGCCGGCGGCTGGGACAGCCGGACGATCCCCTGCTGGTGTCCGTCCGCTCCGGCGCGAGGTTCTCCATGCCCGGCATGATGGAGACGATCCTCGACATCGGCCTGAACGACGACTCCGTCACGGGCCTGGCCGAGGCCTCCGGCAGCGACCGCTTCGCCTGGGACTCCTACCGCCGCCTCGTGCAGATGTTCGGCAGCACGGTCATGGGTGTCGAGGCCGGACTGTTCGAGCGGGCGATGACCGGGCTCAAGGAGGCGCGGGGCGCCCCGGACGACGTGCACCTGGAGGCCGGTGACCTGGCCGGGCTGGTGGAGACGTACAAGAACCTGATCCGCCGGGAGACGGGCGAGGACTTCCCGCAGTCGCCCGCCGAGCAGCTGCGCCGGGCGGTCCTGGCCGTCTTCGAGTCCTGGAACGGCGAACGCGCCCGCCTGTACCGGCGGCGCGAGCACATCGCCGACGACCTGGGCACCGCCGTCAGTGTGCAGCGCATGGTCTTCGGCAACCTCGGCCCCGACTCCGGCAGCGGCGTCGCCTTCACCCGCGACCCGGCCACCGGGCGCCGGGGCCCGTACGGCGACTACCTGCCCGACGCCCAGGGCGAGGACGTCGTCGCCGGCATCCGCAACACCGTGCCGCTGAGCGAGCTGGAGCACCTGGACCCCGGGTCGTACGCCCGGCTGCGGACGCACATGGAGACCCTGGAGCGGCACTACCGGGACCTGTGCGACATCGAGTTCACCATCGAGCGCGGCACGCTGTGGATGCTCCAGACCCGGGTCGGCAAGCGCACCGCCGAGGCGGCCTTCGTCCTCGCCGCCGCCCTCGCCGACGAAGGGCTCATCACCCCGGACGAGGGCCTCGCCCGGGTGAGCGGCGAGGGCCTGGCCCGGCTGATGTTCCCGCGCTTCGACACCTCGGAGCACGGCGACCCGCTCGCCCGCGGCCTCCCGGCCTCACCCGGCGCCGCGGTCGGCGCGGCCGTCTTCGACTCGGCGGAGGCGGTGCGGCGCGCCGCGGCCGGCGAGAAGGTGGTGCTGGTCCGGCAGGAGACCACCCCCGACGACCTGCCCGGCATGATCGCCGCCCAGGCGGTGCTCACCAGCCGCGGCGGCAAGACCAGCCACGCCGCCGTCGTCGCCCGCGGGATGGGCAAGGTCTGTGTGTGCGGCGCCGAGGAACTCACCGTGGACACCGGGGCCCGCCGCCTCACCACCGCGGACGGCACCGTCGTCGCGGAGGGCACGGTCATCTCCGTGGACGGCTCCGCCGGCGCCGTGTACCCGGGGGCGGTGCCCCTCGTCGACTCGGCGGTCATGCGGTTCCTGGAGACCGGTGGGACCGGCGGGGAAGCGGCCGGGGCGGTCGACGCGGTGGCGCGGGCGCTGACACGGGCCGACACCGTGCGGCGGCTTCAGGTGCGGGCCAATGCCGACACCCCCGAGGACGCCGCCCGGGCCCGCCGGTTCGGTGCGCAGGGCATCGGGCTGTGCCGCACCGAGCACATGTTCCTCGGCGAGCGCCGCAAGCTGGTGGAGCAGATGATCCTGGCCGACACGGACGCCGGGCGCGAGCGGGCCCTGGCGGACCTCCTGCCGCTCCAGCGGCAGGACTTCACGGCCATCCTGGAGGCGATGGACGGCCTGCCGGTCACCATCCGGCTCCTCGACCCGCCGCTGCACGAGTTCCTGCCCGACCGCACCGACCTGGCGGTGCGGATCGCCGCCACCGAGGCCCGCGGCGAGCAGTCGGACCCGCACGACGCCGAACTGCTGGCCGCGGTGAACCGGATGCACGAGGAGAACCCGATGCTCGGGCTGCGCGGTGTGCGGCTGGGGCTGGTGGTTCCCGGCCTGGTCGCCATGCAGGTCCGGGCCATCGGCGAGGCCGTCGCCGCACGCACCCGGGCCGGCGGCGCCCCCCGGGCGGAGATCATGGTCCCGCTCGTCGGCGACGTCCGCGAACTGCGCCTCGTACGCGAGGAGGTGCGACGGGTGCTGGCCGAGGTCTCCGAGACGTCGGGCGTGCCGGTCACGTGCCCCGTCGGCACCATGATCGAGCTGCCCAGGGCGGCGCTGACGGCGGGCCGGATCGCCGAGGAGGCGGAGTTCTTCTCCTTCGGCACCAACGACCTGACCCAGACCACCTGGGGCTTCTCCCGCGACGACGTCGAGGCGGAGTTCTTCTCCGCCTACCTCGACAAGGGCGTCTTCCCCACGTCGCCGTTCGAGACGCTCGACCGCGACGGCGTGGGCCGGCTGGTGCGCATCGCCGTCACCGAGGGCCGCGCCACCCGCCCGGACCTCAAGACCGGCGTGTGCGGCGAACACGGCGGCGACCCCGACTCGGTGCACTTCTTCCACACCACCGGACTGGACTACGTCTCCTGCTCCCCCTTCCGGGTCCCGGTGGCCCGGCTTGAGGCCGGACGGGCCGCACTGGAGGACACCGAGGGGAGCGACGGCAGGTGACCGGGCGGCGCCGTGTCCGGCGATCCGGCGGTCGCCGTGCGCAGCCTTCCCGCCCGTGGAGCGGGAGACCGGCCGGAGGTGCGGCACGGCGCGCGCGGTGTCCCTCACCGGCCGGGAAGGCCGTGCCGGGGTGAGCCCAGCCCCGCGACGAGAAGCCCGACCAGCCGGCGCGCGTCGTAGCGGGGGTCGTTCTCCGCGCCGATGCACAGGTTCCCGACACCACGCATGAGCGCGTAGGCGTCGATGTCGGAGCGGATCTCACCGGCGGCCGCGGCGGCTTCGAGCAACTGGGCGCAGACCGGCACGAGACGGTCGAGGAAGTAGGTGTGCAGGGCGCCGAAGCCGGCCTCGTCGGAGTGCAGCACGGCGGCGAGCCCGTGCTTGGTGACCAGGAAGTCGACGAAGAGCGAGATCCACTCCCCCAGTGCCGCGTGCGGGGTCGCGCCGGAGGCCAGCAGGGCCGGGCCGGCCTCGGCGCAGGCGTCGACCTGGTGCCGGTAGACGGCGATGATGAGGTCCGCCCGCGTCGGGAAGTGGCGGTAGATCGTGCCCAGCCCGACGCCGGCCCGGGCCGCGATGTCACGGACCGGCGCGTCCACGCCCGACGTGACGAAGACCGCGGCGGCGGCGTCGAGCAGGTTCTCCTTGTTGCGCCGGGCGTCCTTGCGCCGGGACGGAGTCACGCCTCCGGCGCCCTCGTCACTGTCGCTCACCGCGCCGCTCCCTTCGCCCGTCACCACGTACCACTCCCCTGTGCCATGCGCCACGTGCCCCGCACCGCCCGCCAAAACGGAACAACGCTCTGCATATTTTCGGAACACGGTTCCGTTTGGTCATGATGCCAGAGCGGGCACCGGCCACCAAGCCGTGCGCCGCCACCGTCACCCCACCCCGCACCGAGGAGACACGACCATGCAGTACCGCACTCTGGGCCTCACCGGCGTCCAGGTCAGCACCCTCGCGCTCGGCGCGATGAACTTCGGCACGATCGGACGCACCACCCAGGAGGAGGCCACCGCCGTCGTCGACGCCGCGCACCCGGCCGTGACCAGCGCCCTCATCGGACCGCGCACACCGGACCACCTGAGCTCCCAGCTCGCCGCCGCCGACACCGTGCTCACCGCCGACGTGCTCGACGCGATCGACTCCGTCGTCGCCCCGGGCACCGACCTGGCCGCGCACGAGAAGCACGACACCCCGCCCGCGCTGCTCGAGGCGTCCCTGTGGCGCCGCCGACGGGCCTCCCCCGGCACGCACGGGGGCCGGGCCGCGGCCCCGGCACCCACCGCCCCCCGCCGCGCGCCCGGTGTCCGCCGTCGAACACGGCACAACCATTCGCGCGGCCCGCGGGTCACACCGGACAGGAGCAACCGCTCCAAGAGCCGCAAGGGGGAAATATGAGATTCAGCCGTTCCGTGCTGGCCGCATCCGCGTTGGCCGCCCTGTCGGTGGGGACCGCCACCGCCCTGGCCTCACCGGCCTCGGCCGCACCCAACACCACCCCGCAGAAGGTCTGCGGAAGCGCCTACAAGACCGTGAACTCGGCGGCCGTCGGCTCCCTGGGCACCGTCTACCTGACGTACAACGCGGCCAACGGCCTGAACTGCGTCGCGACCATCCGCAACAACCCCGGCACCGCCCTGGACATGTCCGCGTGGGCCTACGTCCCCGACACCGAGGAGGGCGCCCAGGACGACGGGCGGTTCACCTCGTACGCGGGGCCGGCCCGCGTCTACGGCAAGGGCCACTGCGTGGACTGGGGCGGCAGCATCGACACCGTGTACGTCCAGGTGTACGGCTCCAACTGCGGCGCCCTGAAGGAGCACCGGGTCACCTTCACCCGCTGACCCGCGCCTGCTGACGGACCACCTCGCCCCGGCGGGGCCGCGCGGCCCCGCCGGGGCTCCGGCGTGCCGCCCGGCGTCCCGCACGGCACGCACCTCCGGGGGGGGCAGGTGTGGGGAGAGCCCGTCGGCAGCCGTACGGGGGGCCACCGGGTCCGGGGCTGCCCGGAGCCGCGACGTCCCCGGCGCACCGGTCAGCCGTGAGCGCTCCACACGTCCGGGCCGCCGCCGCGCCACTCCACCGTCGCGGACCGGCGCAGCCAGTCGTCGTCGACGCTCTCCAGTCCCGCGAGGCGCAGTAACTCCACCACGTCCAGCATTCCGTACGCCATCCCGAGGAACCGCGCGCCGCCGCGGACACGCCGACCGCCGTCCTCGCCGGGGGGATAGATCACGATGGGCCGGTCGTTCGCCATGGCACCAGCGTGCGGGGCGCCCCGCCCGCCCGCACGCCGGGCGGTCACCGACCGGGCGGGGCCCCGCGGTCAGCCGACGGCCGGCCCGGCCTCCTCGGTACCGGACAGCCGGACGAGGTGGCGGTGGCAGCGGGCCGCGCGTTCCGAGTCCTGTTCCATGACCTCCCGGAAGAAGTCGGCGATCTCCTGGTGACCCGCGTTCTCCGCGTCCCGGACGTACTGGCCGTAGTCGTGACCCGCCTTCAGCGCGTGGTACTGCACGGAGATCAGGTCGTACACGACGTCGCTGAAGCCCGTCTCACCGGTTGCCATGAGTCCTCCCGCGCGTGTGGGAACAGCTCCGGGAGCCGGGTATCACCTCCCCGCCCGGTGAAACCGGGGCCCCGTCACGGCCTCCCGGCCGGCGGATGGCCGCGGAACCGGTGGACGGGCGTGGCCGGGACCCGGAGGCCGGCCCCGCGTCGATCCCGATCCCGCGCGGGTGTGCGAGCAGCTCTCCCCTCCGTCCGGTCCGCACCACCCCGTGAGGCCCGCCGGGACGCCGGCCCGACGTCGGCGCCGCCGGCCGGAACCGGTCACCGTCCGGGCGCGCAGCCTGTGCGAAGTACGGCCGTTCCACCCCCCGGTGGTCGTAAGATCTAGTGGTCTCGTGGGGGTGGTCATGCGCAGGCAGCGTCCCGTTACACCGACGCTGGAGGAGGTGGCCGCGCTCGCCGGTGTGGGGCGGGGCACCGTCTCCCGCGTCATCAACGACGCGGCGGGCGTGAAGGACTCGACCCGTCGTGCCGTGCAGCGCGCCATCGCCGAACTGGGGTACGTGCCCAATCTGGCGGCCCGTTCGCTGGCGGGACGGCGTGCCGACGCCGTCGCACTGGTCATGACGGAGCCGGACTGGCGGCAGTTCGGCGAGCCGTTCTTCTCGGAGATCGTCCGGTCCGTCGGCGACGCGCTGACCGACACCAAGGTGCAGCTGCTGCTCACACTGGTCCGCACGGACGCCGAACGGCAGCGTCTGGTGGAGTACGCGCGCGGCGGCCGGGTCGACGGCGTGATGCTGATGTCCGTGCACGCCGAGGACGCGCTGCCCGACATGCTGGCCGACGTGGGACTGCCCACCGTCCTGCTGGGGCGGCGCTCGGGCGAGGAGAGCGTGACCTACGTCGACGCGGACAACGCCGGCGGCGCCTGCGGCGCGGTGGCGCACCTGCTGGGCCTCGGGCGCCGGTCGATCGCGACCATCACCGGACCGCTCGACATGTACGTGGCCCAGTGCCGGCTGCGCGGGTACCGCGAGGCGCTGGAGCGGGCGGGCGTCGAGAGCAGGCCGGCCTGGACGGCCGAGGGGGACTTCTCCGCGGACAGCGGGCGCCGGGCGATGGCCGGGCTCATCGAGCGCGCCCCGGAGATCGACGGTGTGTTCGCCGCGTCGGACACCATGGCCGCGGGCGCGCTCGACGCCCTGCGCGCGGCGGGACGCCGGGTGCCGGAGGACGTCGCGGTGATCGGTTTCGACGACTTCCCGCTCGCCCAGCACACGGCTCCGAAGCTGACCACGGTGCGCCAGCCGCTGGAGGAGATCGGCCGGACGATGGTGCGGCTGCTGCTGGAGGAGATGGAGGAGCCGGAGGTGGCCTGGCGTCACGTCATCCTCCGCACGGAACTGGTGCTGCGCGGCTCCGCCTGACCCGCCTCCCCTCTCCCCGACCGCCTCGGGGGCACCGCGCCATCGAATGTTTCGGGAGCGCTCCCGAGCCCTGGGGCCCTTGAGGATCACCTCGCTGACCTGCGGCTTCGAAATGAATTCGACAGTTTCCCGCGCACAGCCTTGTCAGGGTCATGCGCAGCTTCTACAGTCCCGTTCCGAAACACCAATGGGAGCGCTCCCATCAATGGGGAGAGGGGAGCGCTCCCGCCGTTCGCCCCCCGCACCCTCTCGGAGAGGTCCCCCCATGCGACGGTTACCGCACCACAACCGGGCCCCGCGCGGCCTGCTCGCGACGCTCCTCACCGCTCTCGCCGCGATCGCGGCGCTGGTGACCGGAGCGGCGCCGGCCCAGGCCGACACCACGATCTGCGAACAGTACGGGTCGACCACCGTTCAGGGGCGCTACGTCGTCCAGAACAACCGCTGGGGCACCAGTGCCACCCAGTGCGTCACCGCCACCAACACCGGCTTCCGCGTCGCCCAGGCCGACGGCTCGGTGCCGACCAACGGGGCCCCGAAGTCGTACCCGTCGATCTTCAACGGCTGCCACTACACCAACTGCTCCCCCGGCACCGCCCTCCCCGCGCGGATCAGCAACATCTCCAGCGCGCCCAGCAGCATCTCCTACGGATACGTCGACAACGCCGTCTACAACGCCTCGTACGACATCTGGCTGGACCCCACGCCCAGGACCGACGGCGTCAACCGGACCGAGATCATGATCTGGCTGAACAAGGTGGGCCCGATCCAGCCGATCGGCTCCCAGGTCGGCACCGCCACCGTGGCCGGACGCACCTGGCAGGTGTGGTCGGGCGGCAACGGCTCCAACGACGTGCTGTCGTTCGTCGCGCCCTCGGCCATCAGCAGCTGGAGCTTCGACGTGATGGACTTCGTCCGGGAGACCGTCGCACGCGGCATGGCACGGAACGACTGGTACCTGACGAGCGTCCAGGCGGGCTTCGAACCCTGGCAGAACGGCGCCGGGCTCGCGGTGAACTCCTTCTCCTCCACCGTCAACACCGGCGGCGGGTCGGGAGACGGGCCCGGTGGCCCGGCGGCGTGCACGGTGTCGTACGCCACGAACGTCTGGCCGGGCGGCTTCACCGCGAACGTCACCGTGAAGAACACCGGTTCGTCCGCCGTCGACGGCTGGCGGCTCGCCTTCACCCTGCCCTCCGGCCAGCGCGTCACCAACGCCTGGAACGCGTCCGTCACCCCCGCCTCGGGCGCGGTCACGGCGAGCGGACTCGACGGCACCACGCGGATCGCGCCCGGCGGGAGCCAGAGCTTCGGCTTCCAGGGAACCTACAGCGGCACCTTCGCCCAGCCGAACGGCTTCAGCCTCAACGGCACCGCCTGCACGACCGCGTGACGCGACCGGCGGGCCGCGCGCCCGCCGTGTCCCCGGCCCCGGGGCCCGCTCTTCCTCCCTGCGCCGACAGGGCGGGCACCCGGGCCCGGCCCCCCGAACCCCCCGCCCCTCCGGTTGGCTTCCCTCCCCGGACGGGCGGGGTCTCCACCTCCCGCCCCCGCCCGACCCATTCACTACCGGCACAGGAGAACCCATGGCCTTACGACGGAGATTCGTCTCCCTGGCAGCAGTACTGGCCACCCTCCTCGGAGGGCTCGGCCTGAGCTTCCTCTGGCAGAACGACGCGCAGGCGCACGGCGTGGCGATGATGCCGGGCTCACGCACCTACCTCTGTCAGCTGGACGCCGTCACCGGCACCGGCGGCCTTGACCCGACCAACCCGGCGTGCCGGGACGCGCTGAACCGGAGCGGCTCGTCGGCGCTGTACAACTGGTTCGCCGTCCTCGACTCCAAGGCCGCGGGGCGAGGCGCCGGCTACGTCCCGGACGGCACGCTCTGCAGCGCCGGCGACCGCTCCCCGTACGACTTCTCCGCCTACAACGCGGCCCGCGCGGACTGGCCACGGACACATCTGACGTCCGGGGCGACGGTCAAGGTGAAGTACAGCAACTGGGCCGCGCACCCCGGTGACTTCCGGGTCTACCTCACCAAGCCCGGCTGGTCGCCCACGTCCCAGCTGGGCTGGAACGACCTCGAACTCATCCAGACCGTCACCAACCCGCCCCAGCAGGGCTCGCCGGGCACCAACGGCGGCCACTACAACTGGGACCTGAAGCTGCCCTCCGGGCGCTCCGGCAACGCGCTGATCTTCATGCAGTGGGTGCGTTCGGACAGCCAGGAGAACTTCTTCTCCTGCTCCGACGTCGTCTTCGACGGCGGCAACGGCGAGGTGACCGGCATCCGCAACTCGGGCGGCACGCCGACCCCGGACCCGGACCCGACGGACCCGCCGCCGCACACCGGTTCCTGCATGGCCGTCTACAACGTGGTGAACTCCTGGAACGGCGGTTTCCAGGGCTCCGTCGAGGTGATGAACCACGGGACGTCGCCGCTCGACGGCTGGGCCGTGCAGTGGAAGCCCGGTTCCGGGACCACGATCGGCAGTGCGTGGAACGGCTCCCTGACCAAGGGCTCCGACGGCACGGTGACCGTGCGGAACGTCGATCACAACCGTGTGGTCAACCCCGACGGGAGCGTGACGTTCGGCTTCACGGCCACCTCGTCGGGCAACGACTTCCCGGTGGGCACGATCGACTGCGTGACGTCGTAGCCGTCCTGGACCGGGCGTCACCGGCGGACATTCCCCGCCGGTGACGCCCGGAACGGGCCGAGACCCTTCCCACGAACGGGAGGGAACCGTTCCGGGACGCGGACATCGCGTGGGCGGCCGGTGGTCCCGGCGGGCCCGCGCTCGAGCGGGCGGCTCGGCGTCCGGACGGCGGTCCTGTTCGAAGGGCCGAGCGACACCGCGGCGGTCGACGCATCCGGCCGCCCCGGCCGCAGGCCCGCGTCGTCCTCACCGGCGCCACGGGGGGAGCGGGCGTGCACCCCGTCCGCCGGAAGCGCGCAGTGACCCGTGTGCGCCCTGGCCGGGCGCGGAGCCGGCCTGGACACTGGGCGGGGTCGTACCGATCGTCCGGGACCGGAGAGGACGCGCCCATGAGATTCAGCTACGCCCTGTTACCCGACTATCCGCTGCGGGATTCGCTGGCGTCCATCGAGCTCGCCGACCGGCTGGGCTTCTACGCCTGCTACGCGGCGGACGAGACCTGGCACAAGGACCTGTGGCAGTTGTTCGCGGTGGCCGCCGGCCGGACCCGCACCATCCGCCTGGGGCCCAGCGTCTCCCCCGTCACGCTGCGCGAGCCGACGCTGATCGCCCAGTCCCTGGCCACGCTCGACGAACTCTCCGGCGGCCGGGCCGAGGCCGTGCTGTCCAGCGGCAACTTCGGTCTCCTGGCGCAGTACGGCATCGACTGGACCCGCACCCGGCCCCTGTCCCGCGTCAAGGAGGCGCTGCACGTGGTGCGGACGCTGCTGGACGAGGGCACCCTCACCCACCGCGGCGACTTCTACTCCTACGACGGGCTGTTCACCTTCGCCCGCCCGGTCCAGCAGCGCGTGCCCCTGAAGCTCGGGGCGATGCGGGGGCCCAGGTCCTTCGAGGCGGCCGGCGAACTGTCCGACGGATGCCACCACGCGCTGAGCTACACCGCGGAGGCGTACGAGTACGCCGTCCGCCACATCAGGGCCGGCGCGGAGCGGGCGGGCCGGGACTGGCGTTCCCTCGACATCGGCGCCTGGGTGGTGTTCGCCACCGGGCCCGACTCCGCACGGGCGAAGGAGGCGGCCCGCAGCATGGTGGGGATCTACGCCTCCTCCATGCCCGAGGAGCAGCTGCGCCGCAACGGCGTCGAGCCCGCCGAGCTGAAACCGGTGATCGAGGCGATCGGCGCGGGCGATCTGGCGCGGGGCATCGAACTCACCACGCCGGAGATCGCCGAGCGGCTGTCCGTGTCGGGCACTCCGACCGAGTGCGCGGAGAAGATCCGTACCCAGATCGCGCCCAGCGGTGTGAACCACGTCATCTGCGCCCTCACCGACCGGCGGCTGGTGCGGGCCTTCACCGGCCGGGACCTGGAGGGGGTGGCGGACGCCGACGACCAACTGCGCCTCATCCACGAGGAGATCATGCCCGTGCTGGCCTGAGGGGGTGGGGAGCGGACCCCTTCGGCGCGGGAGCGGACCGGGCCGCACCGGTGAGCCACGGCCCGGCCGCTCCCCACCCCACGGGCCGGACGGACGTCCGCGGACCGCCCCGGCGGCGGGCGGTGCTCGAGTGGTGGGGGCCGGGACGCGCGCGTACGGTCGAACGGTGGACTCCCGAAAGGGTGACCCGACATGACCAGAAGCAGCCCGCGGCCGGCCCCCGCACCACAGAACGCCGCCCAGGGCACCCGCGGCGGCGGAAACGCGATGGCCCTGCTGGTCATCGCGTCGTGCCAGCTGATGGTGGTACTGGACATCACCATCGTGAACATCGCGCTGCCGCACATCCAGCGCTCCCTGGACTTCTCCACCACCAGCCTGTCGTGGGTGGTCAACGCCTACACCCTGACCTTCGGCGGTCTGCTGCTGCTCGGCGGCCGGACCGGCGACATCCTCGGCAGACGGCGCGTCTTCGTCGCCGGCGTGCTGCTCTTCGCGCTGGCCTCGCTGCTCGGCGGGTTCGCCCAGAACTCGGGTCAACTCCTCGCCGCCCGCGCCCTCCAGGGCGTGGGGGGCGCCATCGCCTCCCCGACGTCCCTCGCCCTGATCAGCACCACCTTCCGCGAAGGGCCGGAACGCAACCGGGCCTTCGGGGTCTTCGCCGCGGTGTCGGCGGGCGGCGGCGCGATCGGGCTGCTCGCCGGGGGCGTGCTCGTCGAGTGGCTGAACTGGCGGTGGGTGCTCTTCGTCAACGTCCCGATCGGAGTGCTCATCGCCCTCGCCGCACCACGCTGGATCAAGGAGTCCGGACGCCGCCCGGGCCACTTCGACGTCACCGGCGCGCTGACCTCCACCGCCGGCATGGTGCTGCTGGTCTACGGGTTCATCAGGGCCGCGCAGGACGGCTGGCGGGACCCGCTCACCCTGGCCTCGTTCGCCGTGGCCGTCCTCCTCCTCGCCGGGTTCGTCCTGGTCGAGAGGAGGTCGAGGCAGCCCATCACCCCCCTGCACATGTTCGCCGACCGGAACCGCGCGGGCACGTACGGCATCATGCTGTGCCTGGCCGCGGCGATGTTCGGCATGTTCTTCTTCCTGACGCTCTTCGTGCAGGACGTGCTGGACTTCAGCCCCCTGCGGGCCGGACTCGCCTTCCTTCCGGTCAGCGCGGTCATCGCGATCGGCGCCGGTCTCGCCTCGCGGTTCCTGCCCGTGTACGGGCCCAAGCCCTTCATGGTCGGGGGTGGTGTGCTCGCGGCGGCGGGCCTGGCCTGGCTGACGCTGACCGACGTCCACTCCACCTACGCGGGCAGCGTCCTCGGACCGATGCTGGTCTTCAGCCTCGGCATGGGCATGGAGTTCGTGTCGCTGACCCTGATGGCGCTGTCGGACGTGCCCGTGCAGGAGAGCGGCGCGGCCTCCGGACTCCTCAACGCCACCCAACAGGTCGGCGGATCGCTCGGGTTGTCCATCCTGGTCACGGTGTTCGGTACGGCGAGCGGCAACGAGGCGGAGAAACAGCTCCCGCGCTTCCTGCAGCAGGCGACCCCTGCCGAGCGCCTGCGCTTCCGGCGCACCGGGGAGCTGCCGCCGCCCTGGTCCGACGAGGTCCTCACCTCGGGTGTCTCGGCGGCCTTCGTCACGGCGGCGGTCTTCGCCCTGCTCGCCGCGCTGATCGCCGTCGTGGCGATCCAGGTCCGCCCCTCCGACCTGCAGCGCCTCCAGGGGCGGTGAGGAGGACCCGTTCAGCGGCCGCGCCGGGGGATCCTCAGGTCCGCGACCACGGGCCGGTGGTCCGACGCCTCCGTCGCCACCGTGCGGGCGCCGGTCACCCGGACGCCGGGGGAGACGGTGACCAGGTCGATGCGCTTGACGGGGCCGGCCGCCGGGTACGTCCCGCCGCCGTCGGGAGCGGCGTCGCGCAACCGCTCCCACAGCGGCGCCAGCTCGGGAGCCGTCGCCTCGGCGTTGAAGTCGCCGACCAGGACCTTCGGTCCCCGGTCCGCGGCCAGTACGCCGAGCATGTCCGCCACCTGGGCCGCCCGGACCGACGGGTCGGCCCGGTGGTCCAGGTGCGTGGTGTAGACGCGCACGCGGACGCCCCGTACGTCGACCACCACCTCGGCGAAGCCGGGCGCCGGGGCCGGCACCGGATCGGGTGTCTGGGTGGAGAGCCGGGTGATCTCGTGGTTCTCGGCGGCCGGCACCGGGTGGCGGCTCAGCACGGCGACGCCGAACCGCCGCCGCTCGGCGCCCCCGGCGGCCGGGTCCAGATCGTAGATCGGTGCGAAGAACACCCGCATGTCCAGCTTCCCGGCCAGCGCGCGCGCCTCGTCGGCGAAGTCGCTGCGGGCGCCCCAGTGGACGTCGACCTCCTGGAGGCCGATCACATCGGCGCGCAGGCCGCGCAGGGCCGCCGCGGTGCGGTCGAGGTCGAAGACCCGGTCCTCGCCGATCCCGGCGTGGATGTTGTACGTCGCCACCCGCAGCGGCACCGTCGGGGCGTGCGCCCCGGGGTCGCCGGCGGCCGCGGTCAGCAGGACGGCGGCGGCCACGGCGGCGCCCCGGCCGGTGCGGACAGGACGTCGGGATCCGGGCTGCATGCCTTCTCCAGGTCGGGTGGCGGGAAACCGGCACGGTGCGTTCCGCCGGGACCGCGTTCGGTCACCGCAGCACCGTACCGTCGTCACCACCCGCGGGGAACCCGGCTCCGCGCCGTCGGCACGCAGCCGGACGCACGGCGGTCGGAGCCGACGGGCGTACCGGCGGGCGCGCGGGCGAGGGCCGTCGGGTCACGCCTTCCCGGCGGTCCGCCCCGCCGGGGCGGGCCGGTCCTGCGGCGGAGCGGCGGGCGGCGCGTCGAGTTCCGCGAGCATGGTCCTCGTGAAGCCGAAGCAGTAGGTGGCGAGGAAGCCCGCCGCGTACCCGACGAGCAGACCGGCGGCGTAGACGGCGACCGTCCGCCCCGGTCCGTGGTCGCCGTCGAGGAGGGGGAGGAGCGCCCACCCTGAGGGGCCGATCGCGGTCGAACCGACGTCCGTGCCCAACTGGTTGAAGAGGCCGATGAACGCTCCGCCGAAGGCCCCGCCCGCACAGGCCGTGATGAACGGACGCCCCAGCGGCAGGGACACACCGTAGATGAGGGGCTCTCCGACACCGAGGAAACCGGGCCAGAGCGCGGACTTGACGGTGGTCCGGATCGAGGTGTTGCGGGGCAGCCGGCAGTAGACGGCGATCGCCGCACCGACCTGTCCGGCGCCCGCCATCGCCAGGATCGGCAGCAGGACGGTGAAGCCGGCCCCTTCGATGAGGGTCGTGTGGATGGGGATCAGCGCCTGGTGCAGACCCAGCATGACCAACGGCAGGAAGAGACCCCCGAGGAGGAATCCGGCGCCCGCGCCACCGTGGGACAGCAGACGGTCGGCGGCGTCACCGATCCACGCGGACACCTCGCCGGCGAGGAGCATCAGCCCGAACAGGGTCGCCAGGCCGGCCACGAGCACGGTGACGGTGGGCGTCACCAGGACGTCGACGGTTTCGGGCACCCGGCGCCGGCACCACTTCTCCACGTGCACGCCGAGCCACGCCGCGCCCAGGGCGCCGAGCACACCGCCCTGTCCCGGTGAGAGGTGCCGGCCGAACGCCTCGACGTCCGCCACTCCCGGGTAGACGACGACCGACGCGACGGCACCGCCCAGGACCGGCGTACCGCCGAACTCCCTGGCCGTGTTGTGGCCGACGAAGACGGCGATCAGCGCCATGAACCCGGACGACACGACGGCCAGGGCCGGGGTGAGGCCCGGCAGCCGGTCCAGGTTGACCAGCAGGCCGTTCAGACCGGCGATGACGCCGCAGCCGACGAGCGCGGGGATCAGCGGCACGAAGATGTCCGCGACGCGGCGCAGGCCCCGTTTGAACGGTGTGGCGTTCCTCGTCCCCCGTTCCGCCCGGAGCGCCGCCCCCCGCGCGGCGAGCGCCTCGGCCGTCACCGGGTCCTCCCCGCGGTCCGGGGCGGGAGGCGCCGTCGCGGCCCCGGCCTTCCCCGCCTCGACCAGGGCCTCGAACTCCGGGGTGACCCGCGCCACCGCTCCCGGCCCCAGCACGATCTGGTAGGTGTCGTCCTCGACGACCCCCATGACCGCGGGAAGCGCCTCGAGCCGCTCGTCCTGCACGAGGGACCGGTCGCGCAGCCCCAGCCTGAGGCGGGTCATGCAGTGGGCCACCGACGTCACGTTCCGCGCGCCCCCCACCAGGGGGAGGAGGGCGGCGGCGATGGCGTGGTGCCTGTTCTCTTCGCTCATGCTGCGGTCGCGCCTTGCTGTGAGGGGGGACGGGCGGGATCGAGGATTTCTTTCCGGCGTTCCACTCGAAGCCGAGAGACATTTTCGGCACTTCCGGGCGTCGAGCACGGCGGCGCGCGGGCGGGCCCGGCAGGAGGGAACGGAGCGGCCGAAGCGGGGACCGCGGAGGGTCGCGCAGATCACATCCTCTTAAATGTGAATCTGAAATACCAATTAACTGGCATGCTGGTGCGCGATCCATCCCGCACATCAGTGCCGACGAAGGAGCCAGAGGATGCTCTCCACCCAGTCGATGCCGGTCGTCCGAGCCACGCTGCCCGCCGTCGGAGCCTCCCTCGGCAGCATCACCGAGCTGTTCTACCGCCGTTTGTTCGAGGAGCACCCGGATCTGCTGCGCAACCTGTTCAACCGCGCCAACCAGGCCAGCGGCGCCCAGCGCGAGGCCCTCGCCGGCGCCGTCGCGGCCTTCGCCACCACGCTGGTGGAGCGGCCCGGTGAGCGTCCCGACGCCGTCCTCGGGCGCATCGCCCACAAGCACGCCTCACTGGGCATCACGTCCGACCAGTACACGCTGGTGGGACGGCACCTGATGGGAGCCGTCGGCGAGGTCCTCGGGGACGCCGTGACGCCCGAGGTGGCGGCCGCCTGGGACGAGGTGTACTGGCGCATGGCCAACGCGCTGATCGCCATGGAGGCGCGGCTCTACGCCGGGGCGGGGGTCGAGGGCGGCGCCGTCTGGCGCGACATGGAGATCGCCGACCGCGTCGAGGAGTCGGTCGACGCGGCCTCCTTCGAGCTGCGCCGGCCCGACGGCGCCCCCACCGAGCCGTTCGCCCCCGGCCAGTACGTCGGCGTCCGGGTCGAACTCCCCGACGGGGCGAAGCAGACACGCCAGTACAGCCTCTCCGGCGCCCCCGGCCGCAAGACCTGGCGGATCACCGTGAAGCGGGAGCGTTCCGCCGACGGCCGGGCGCCCGAGGGAGAGGTGTCGTCCTGGCTCCACGCCCATGCCCGCCCGGGCGACCTCCTGAGGGTCTCCCCGCCCTTCGGCGACCTCGTGCTCCCCGAAGGCGACGGCCCGCTGCTGCTCGCCTCCGCCGGCATCGGCGTCACGCCCATGCTGTCGATGCTGGACCACCTGGTCGACACCTCGTCCGGGCGCCACGTCACCGTCCTGCACGCCGACCGCTCCCCCGCCCACCACGCACACCGTCTGGAGACGGAGGAGCTCGTCGGCCGGCTTCCGAACGCCGCGCTGCACGTGTGGTACGAGACGCCCGGGGAGCCGGCGCCGCCCCACGTCCACGAGGGCCTGGCCGACGTGACCCGGCTGCCCCTGCCCGAGGGCGTCAGCGCGTTCCTGTGCGGCCCGCTGCCCTTCATGCGGGCCGTCCGCGGTGACCTGCTCGCCCGGGGGCTCGGCCCGAAGGACGTCCACTACGAGGTGTTCGGCCCCGACCTCTGGCTCAGCAAGTAGGACCGGACGGGGGGCGCGCCGTCACTCGGGCGGTTCGCCCCCTGTCCCACGCGCCGCGACGGCCGGGTTCCTGATGCACCGTCGGCGGCTGATGGTGCACTACCATGCCCCGGGTGCCGCTCCGGCCGCCGGTGGCTTCTCCGACTTCCCCCTGACCAAGGGGAGTTGATCCGATCCGGGGCCGCGGCTCCCTCCGGTTCCCCACCATCAGAAAGATGCGGATGCGGATCAAAGACGTGAGCCTGGCGCTCGTCGGCTCCACCCTGATCGTCGCTCTGGGTGCCTCTCCGGCCCTCGCGGACAGTTCCTCCCTCCCCGCCCCCGACCTCACCGCCGTGCGCGCCGTGCACGGCACCGCCCTCTCCCAGGGCGCTCCCGGAGCGCTCACCCGGATCGACGAGCGGTCCACGACCTACCACGTCGCCACCGGCGAGGCCGACACCGGCGCCCACACGGCGATGGACACCGGCCGCCGGTTCCGCGTGGGCAGCGTCAGCAAGACCTTCACCGCGGTGGTGCTGCTCCAACTCGCCGCCGAGGGACGCGTCGACCTCGACGCCCCGGCCAACCGCTACCTGCCCCGGCCGCTGCCCGACGACCGCATCACCGTGCGGCACCTGCTCAGCCACCGCAGCGGCCTGTACGACTACACCAACGACATGTTCCACGACACCGTCCCGGGTTTCGAGGCGGTCCGGAACAGGGTCTTCAGCTACCAGGAGCTCATCGACCTGTCCACCGCGCGCCCCCTGAACAACGCGCCGGGCGCCGCCTACAGCTACTCCAACACCAACTTCGTCGTGCTGGGGCAGATCGTCGAGCACCTCACCGGCACCCCGGTCGCCACCCAGTACCAGCGACGCATCTTCGCCCCGCTGCGGCTGCGGAACACCTCCTACGTCCATCCGCGGACGACCCTCCCCGGCTCCTACGCCCGCGGTTACCTCCGGCCGGACGACACCACGCTGCCGCTGGTCGACTCCACCGAACAGACCGTCTCCTGGGCCCAGTCCGCGGGCGCGGTCATCTCCAACGGCAAGGACCTCAACCGCTTCTTCTCCGCGCTGCTGTCCGGCAGGCTCCTGCCCGCCGAGCAGCTGGAGGAGATGACCACCATGGTCCCGGTCACCGCGGACGGGAAGCAGTCCTACGGACTGGGGCTCAGGGCCCGCACACTCTCCTGCGGCACCACCGTCTACGGCCACACCGGCACCGTCCAGGGCTACTACACCTATGCCTTCACCACCGCCGACGGCGTCCGCAGCATGACCTCCCTGGCGAACACCTCCAACAACGGAACCGTGAACGCCACACTCGGCGCCACGCTGGACGCCGCCTTCTGCGGCTCCGGTACGGCCACCGCCAAGGCCCTCGCCACGTCCGCCGCCGCGGCCCGCGGTTACACCGAGGACATCGCTCCCCAGGTCGCCCGCGACTGACCCGACGGGCCACCGCGGCCCCGTGCCCCGGCCGGACACCCGTCCGGCCGGGGCACGTGACGGTGCCTCAACGCCCGTACGCGGTCCACCGGCGGCCGGGGCGGCGGGCGGGTGCCGGCACCACGCCGGGCGGACGGCGGGCCGCATGGGCGGGGCGCCCGGGCCGGGCGCCGGCGTCAGCCGACCGTCACCTCCCAGGTGTCGACGGCGTAGTGGACCGTCATGCCGTGACGGTCGTACAACCGGGGCGCCCCGGTGGCGTTCTCGGTGTCCACGCCGAGTCCGACGGTGTCCCGCCCGCGCGCCGCGAACGCCGCGAACGCGTGCCGCAGCAGGAATCCGCCCAGCCCGCGGCCGCGGGCCGCGGGCAGCACACCGAGGCTGCGGATCCACCCCATGGCCTCGCGGTCGTCCCGCGCGAGCAGGAAGCCGACGTCCCCCAGGTCCTCGGTGCCGACGATCCACACCAGGGACCAGTCCAGCCCCTCGGCGTCGATGTCGTGCAGCCACGCCTCACGGGTGCGCGGCTGGAAGTCGAAGTGGTGGGCGAAGGACTCCTGGTACAGCGCGTGGACGCGCGACCGGTCCGCCTCGGCGACGCAGTCGCGCACCCGCACGCCCGCGGGCACCTCGGGGAACGGGTCCCGCGCCGGGTCCAGGGGACGGCGCAGCACGTGGTACCGGCGCACGGTGCGCCAGCCGCGTGCCCGGAGCAGTCCGGTGTCGAGGGTGGGCGCCGCGGTGAGGTGCAGATGCACCACCGCCCGTGCCGCCCCGTTCCCCCGCGCCTTCTCCAGCGCCCTGGCCTCCATCGCCTCCAGCATCCGGGCGGCGGCCTCCTGGTGGTCGGGCAGGACGTACTGGTCGATGTCGATGCGCTCGCCGTCGGACTCGTCCCACAGCAGCCCGTACGCCACCAGACGGTCCCCGTCCCAGGTGAGCCAGGAGTCCCGCTCCAGGTCGGTACCGGGATGCCGCAGATCGGCCTCGACGGTGTGCAGGTCGGTCTCGGGCCGGCCGATCTCGATCTCGTCGACCTCGTTGAGCAGTTCGGTGATGGCGGGCGCGTCGCTGAGCGCCGCCGGGCGCGGTGCGTAGGGCATGAGGCCCAAGAATCCGGTGACCGGGCCCGGAGCACAACGGATTTTCGGGACCGCGGAGCGCACCCCGGGCGGTCGCCGGCGTGGTCCTCGTCCGGCGGTTCCGGGTCGGGGCCGGTGACGGGCCTGGCCGGTGGCCGCGGTCTCCGTGGCGGCACCGCGGGTGCTGGACCTGCCGCCGCCGGACTCGAGACGGGCGCGGACGAACCACCGGGACGGTTCCGGTTCGCGCACCTGCCCGATGAGCACGTCCGGGGTGACGGGGTCGGGGCTCCCGGACAAGCAGCCCCCGGCTGTTCCCCGGCCGTCCGACGCCGTCCGACGCCGTCCGACGGCGGACGGTCACCGGTACGGAGCAGGCCGGGAGGCCGCGACCACTCGCACGCCCGTCAGGAGGTGCACCGGCGGCGGACCGCGGCGATCGTGGCATCACGAGCTTTTCCCTCGGACTCCGGGCAGGACGTATGGACAGGACCCAGTTGATCGAAGCGACCACGGAGAAGGCGGCGGACGACGACGGCCGGCGCACGACCGCCGACGAGGTGGAGCGGGTACTCGATGCAGTTTTCGGCACCGTGGAACACCCGGGTTCGATCGCCGAGGCTCTGAGGCGGGGCGAGGAAGTCCTCCTGGGCAGCTTCGGCAGGTTCCAGCCGGACGGCGGGACGGCCGTGTTCCGTCCGGGCAGGGCGCTCACCGAGTTCCTGCAGGGCACGACGGGCTGAGCCGACCGGACGGCGCCCGGACGGGCACCCCGCCCCGTCTGTGAGAATGGAGGCCGTCCTCGAAGCGCCGCGGGACGCGGTGCTCGTCGTCCCCCCAGGAGCACGCACGGTGTCGCCACAGCACGGAGCCCCTTCCTCCCCCGGAGGACGTCGGCGGTCGTCCGCGGACGAAGTCCGCAAGCGCTCCTCCTCCGCCGGGGAACGCCGGCGGTCGTCCTCCGCCGGCGGGCGGGGGCTCCCGTCCCAGGCGGGTGAGCGCACGCGTCCGTCCGCGGACCGGGACCGTGACGGCGCTGTCCCGGGCGAGGACCGGGAGCGCGGCACCGCGGGCCGCAAGCGCACGAGCCGGCAGGCCGGGAACGACAGGCCCGCCCGCACGCGCCGGCCGGACTCCGGGAACCAGGACCGCAGGCCGCCCCGGGAGGACTCCGAGGCGTCCCGGTCCCCCAGGGCCTCCGAGGACCGTGAGGACCTGCGGGCCGACTGCGCCGCCTGCTTCGGCCTGTGCTGTGCGGCCCTGCCCTTCGCCCGCTCGGCCGACTTCGCCGTCGACAAGCCCGCCGGCCGGCCGTGCTCGAACCTCCGGCAGGACTTCCGCTGCGGCATCCACGCCCGGCTGCGCGACGAGGGCTACCCGGGCTGTACCGTCTTCGACTGCTTCGGCGCCGGACAGAAGGTGTCGCAGGTCACCTTCGGCGGCACCGACTGGCGCCGGGCGCCGCAGACGGCGCGCGCCATGTTCGAGGTCTTCCCCGTCATGCGGCAGCTGCACGAGCTGCTCCGGTACGTCGTCGAGGCCCTCGACCTCGCACCGGCCCGTCCCGTCCACCGGGAACTGCGCAAGGCGCTGGCCCGGATCGACGGCCTGACCCGGGGCAGCGCCGAGTCGATCACCGCCCTGGACGTGAACGCGCTGCGCGGCGAGGTCAATCCGCTGCTGCTGCGGGCCAGCGAGCTGACCCGCGCCCGGGTCCCGGGCCGCAGGAGGAACCACCGCGGGGCCGATCTGATCGGCGCGGAACTGTCCGGCGCCGACCTGCGCGGGGCGAGCCTGCGCGGCGCCCTCCTCGTCGCGGCCGACCTCGGCGGGGCCGATCTGCGCGACGCCGACCTGATCGGCGCCGACCTGCGGGACGCCGACCTGAGCGGCGCGGACCTCACCGGCGCGCTGTTCCTCACCCAGGCACAGCTGAACGCGGCCAGGGGCGACGCGGCCACCGTGCTGCCCCCGACGCTCAGCCGACCCGCTCACTGGTAGGCGCGGGAAGGGCCTGCCCGCGCACCGGCCGACCGCGGCTGACACGCCCGGTCGGCGGTCACCGCGTCCCGCCGGCCCGGGCGGGGGTCAGGACGCGTCGGCGTAGGCGAGGTGGGTGCCGCAGACGGTGCAGCGGAAGAGCATGGCGCTCGCCCCCTCCCCCAGGCGGGTCAGGAAGCGCTCGAGTCGAGCCTCGTCGTGCCGGCCGTCGAGGCGCAGGTCGGTCCGCAGCTGGTCGAGGGCCTCGGGATGTGCCGCGAGCCCGGCGTGTCCGACCTCGCCCACGAAGGCGGCCGCGTCCCGGCAGTGGACGAGCCAGTGCGGATCCTGCCAGGCGTGGAAGCCGGGAGTGCGGCGGGTGACCTCGTGCAGGACCTCCTCGCTGACGCCGTCGAGCCCGTAGGAGTCGGTGAACTCGCCGGCGAAGCGTTCGGAAGCGCTTCCGTCCGCGATGCACCACGGGCAGAAATGCCCGGTGACGTCGTGGGCGGTGTGGAAGGCGGCCGTGTAGATCCACCCCGTGGCGCGCTCGCAACAGGCGCACGTCTCGTCGGACGCGCGGACGGCCCCGGTCGCGAGGGGGTCCGGGTGATAGCGGAAGGAGGGCAGGTCGGCGTTCATCGCCGCTTCCCGACCCGTGCCCCGTCGGCCCCACCACCCACTGATCCCATGCGGAACAGTGTGTCTGCGGGTAAGGCCTTCGATCAAGTGTCCTGGAGGCGGGGAACGGCCGCCGGGCCGGAGCCCGATCCGTCGCCACCCACGACGTCGGCCGGCGGCGCCCACGGTTCACCCGTGCCGTACGGCATGCGTCGTGGCTGCTTCGCCGCGCCGGCCGTGGGTCACGTGAGCCATCCGGTGGCCTGCCGCGTGCCGGACCGCGGCGCCCCCGTGCCCTCGATGTCGCGCTCGGCGGTGCTCAGCAGCCGCTGGGCGATGTTCTGCAGGGCCCGCCCCGCCGCCAGTTCGTCGCCGATCTCCGGCACGTTCTCGTCCGCCGGATGGCAGTGCGCGGTCCCCTGGCCGGTGAGCGACGTGGTGCCGGTGTCCAGCACCACGTGCGCCTTCGTGGTTCCGTCGTCGTCCTCGAAGAGGTGGAGTCGAACCCTCCACTCCGTCGTGTGCGACATCGCCTTCCTCCTCACCTCGGTACGGATCCGGCGGGCGGCCGACGACAGGCCGCCGCCCCCGGCCCACGTGCGCCGCGGAGGGAGCCGGGGCACTCCTGGAGCGGGGGAACCGCCACGTCCGGCACGCCGACGGTCTCCCGGCCGCCCGCGTCGTCGGGTCCGGGCACCGTCGTCCGTCCCTCTTCCCAGCTTCTTACGGGACGGGGGACACCGCCATGCAACCTGCCGTCACCGTGGGCCCCGACGGCTCACCCCCGGACGCGGCGCCGCCACCCGCCGGGAACACCGGCGCGTCCGGGCCCCGTGGCCCGGGCGGCCGTTCGTCACCCACACCGTTCCGTCGCCGCCGCGACGGGAGCCGGGGAACAGCCGTGGCCGGAAGACGTCGCGGTCGCCGGCGGCTCCCCGGAGTCCGTGACCGGCCTGCGGCTGTGGAGCAGCGCCGTTCGGGATTCGGTGACCGACTCACTCACGCAGGTCTCGAACTCCTCGTGACCGCCGAAGACGAGCGGGCCCGCGCACACCGAGGCGCAAGAGGCTCAAGGTGTGCGCGGGCCCTCCCCCGGCCTTCGGCCGGGGCGCCCCCAGGGAGCCGGACCGCAGGGGGTGCGGTCAGGCGGTGGTCCTCACCGACTCCTGGTCTTCGCCGGACTCGTCGTCCGCGATCTCGCCGGCCCTGCGGGCCCGGACGTGCTCCAGGAAGGAGTCGAGCTCGCGCTTGACGACCGGGGCGAGGAGGTAGAGGCCGATGATGTTGATGACGGCGAGCATGAACAGCACGGCGTCGGCCAGGTCGATCAGGGTCTGCAGGGTCAGCAGCGAGCCCGCGACGGCGAACACGGTGTAGACGACCTTGTACGTCACCTCGCTGGCCCGGCTGCGGCCGAAGAGGTGCGTCCACGCCTTGAGGCCGTAGTAGCCCCAGGTCAGCACCGTGGAGATGGCGAACAGCAGCACGGCGACGGTGAGGACGTACGGGAACCAGGGCAGCACCGTCTCGAAGGCGTCGGAGGTGATGGTGACACCGCCGATGTCCTCGCCCGCGCGTGCCTCGCCCCAGCTGGCCGGGTTGGCGATGACGATGGTCAGCGCGGTCATCGTGCAGATGACGACGGTGTCGATGAACGGCTCCAGCAGCGCGACCAGGCCCTCACTGGCGGGGTGCTTGGTCTTGACCGCGGAGTGGGCGATCGGCGCGGAGCCGAGACCGGCCTCGTTGGAGAACGCGGCCCGCTTGAAGCCGATGATCAGCGCGCCGAGCACACCGCCGGCGACGCCCTCGGGGTCGAAGGCGCCCTCGACGATCGTGGCGATCGCGTCCGGCACGGCGGTGACGTTGACCAGGATCACGACCAGGCACGCGGCGATGTAGATGCCGGCCATGGCGGGCACCAGCCTGCTGGTGACGTTGGCGATGGAGCGGATGCCGCCGAGCAGCACGACGCCGACGAGCGCGGCGACGAGGACGCCGAAGAACAGCGCGCCGGCGGAGGAGCCGAGCGCCCCGTCCTCGCCGCCGGTGACGGAGACCAGCTGCGCGTAGGACTGGTTGACCTGGAAGAGGTTGCCGCCGAAGAGGCCGAAGAACAGGATCATGAAGGAGGCGAGGACCGCGAGGACCTTGCCGAGGGTCTTGCCGTTCTTGCCGAAGCGGTCGGCCAGGCCCTTGGGGAGGTAGTGCATGGGACCACCGGAGACGGTGCCGTCGGCGTGCACCTCGCGGTACTTCACGCCGAGGGTGACCTCGACGAACTTGGTGGCCATGCCGAGCAGACCGCACAGGATCATCCAGAACGTGGCCCCGGGTCCGCCGATGGAGACGGCGACGGCCACACCGGCGATGTTGCCGAGGCCCACCGTGCCGGAGACGGCCGCGGTCAGCGCCTGGAAGTGGTTGACCTCGCCGGCCGACCCCTTCTCGTCGTACTTGCCGCGCACCACGTCGAGGGCGAGCCTGAACTTGCGCAGCTGGACGAGGCCGAACCAGGCGGTGAACACCAGGCCGGCGACCACCAGCCAGGCGACGATGAGCGGAAGATCCGTGCCCCCGACGGGAACGGCGTAGAACACGACCTCCCCGAGCCACTTGGCTATGGGCTCGAAGAACCCGCTGACGGACTCGTCGACGGATCGGGTGACGGAGTCGAGTGACACTATGGCTACCTCGATGGCGCGGGACCGGCGCACAGCGGACTGTGCCGGGACGGTGTGCTGTCGTTGAGCGAACGCCGTTGTCCGATCGGCGATCCGGGGGCCCGCTCCGCGGACTCGGAGCGTGATCACCCTGGTCGTACAGTCGGCGTGTCGGCCGACGCTCCGCATCGCGGCGAGGGGTGCTGCCACCTGCGGAGTTGCGCAGTTCTACCACGCCCTTTACACGATGTTTAGTGATGCAGATCACATGACCATCGGTAATGCCCGGAAGTGCCAGCGAGCGATACCGGACCGTTATGCGGACGACTCGATCCGCTCACCGGACATCCCCCGGGCGAGTCCGGCGCGCCGCACCGGGGGTGCACCATCGCGTCCTCGCGAGTGCGGGGACGGCCACGGTCGGCGGCGGAGGATCCCGGCGGTCCTGTCGTCGTGCTCAACCCGCTGCGCTCCAGGGCCTTGACCGAGGCCGTTCCCAGCCGACCGGCCCCCGGTCCCTCCCCGGTGATCACGGGGCCCGTACCGTGCCCGAGCCCCGGGCCGACGGGCTGCCGCGACCGTTGCGCGATTGCGACCCGGCACCGAGGCCACGGTGCGCAAGTGAAGCGCGAGTGCCCGAGGGGAGCCGGCAGCGAACGCCCGCAGCGCCGGCCCCGGTGCGGCCAGGGCCGCTGATCGAGCCGCCCCGCGACGGCCGCACCGGGTGGCGACGGTCATGTCCCCGCTTCAGGGGCCCGGGGGAGGCAGGATCCGAAGGGCTGCCTTCCGGGACGTCCACGCCGCTGGACAGCTGCAGCAGCGATCACGGGATCCGTGGTTCAGGACCCACTCCTGCGCAGGTCAGCGCACCCTCCCTCGCGGCTTCAGCGGTGCGTTCGGCAGTTCCGGCGCGGGCAGCGGGGTCCCGTCGTAACCGTGCACCTCACCGAAACGGGTGGTCCCCGTCGTCCAGTCCTCGCGCGCCTGGACGATGTCGTCGTGCGAACGGCCGATGAAGTTCCACCACATAGCGAACTCCATCAGCTTTTCCGCACGTCAGCGGCGTTTCGGATGCCTGGCGGTCAGCAAACTGTCAGCATCAGTCGCGGGAGTCGGTCGGCCATGGGGCGGGATTCGCTGGTTCGTGGGATGGGGTCGTTCTTCAAGGAGTGTGGGCATCCGCGGTCGCGGTGGTCGAAGTGCCCGCACCCCTACAAGATCCGGTACCGGTCGGCGGCCGGGAAGCAGATGGAGGAGTCGGGGTTCGCGACCCAGGACGATGCCATCGAACGCTTGACGGATGTCTACAAGGCGAAGAAGGCCGCGCCGCGAGGGCGGGCGAAGGCGGAGCGGGTCTTGCTCTACGGGGCGATGCGGTTCGGTGAGTACACTGCGGAGTGGAAGGCTGGCCAGCGTGACCTGGGCCCGGCCTCGGTGTGGCATCTGGAGTCCCTGCTGGAGCACCACATGCTTCCGCTGCTGGGCAGCCGGCGGATGGACACCTTCGATCCCAGGGTCGTCGAGGGCTTCATCCGGTCCATGGAACGCGCCGGCGTGGGCCCGGCCACCCAGGCCAACGCCTTCGACAAACTCAAGGCCATCCTCCTGGACGCCCACCGCCTCGGCCTCTACGACGACCACCCCCTCACCGGCGTCAAACCACCCCAGTACGACCCCAAGCGCGCAGTCATCCCCTCACCCGCACAACTACGGCAGATACGCGAAGCCGGCGACGACCGCTTCCGGCTCATCACCGACCTGATGAGCGGCTGCGGCATGCGCAACGGCGAGGCCGCCGCCGTCAACCTGCGCAACATCGTCGCCGACGACGTCTACCGCATCACCGAACAGGTCAACCAGACCACCGGCCACTACGCCCGCCTCAAACACCGCAAAACCGGCGACTACCGGGACGTCCCCCTGCCCGCCCACGTCAAGAACACGATCGAGTGGTACGCCGACACATAGGGCACCACCAACGGCTACCTGCTGCGCCACCCCCAAGACGCCTCAAAGCCGTTCCCGCACTATTACCTCAACAACCAATGGCAGCGCATCAAGAAAGCCGGCGAGGCCGACATCCCCGAAAGGATGGTGCTCTACAGCTTCCGGCACTTCTTCGCCTCCAACTGCCTCACCCACAACATCCCCATCACCGATGTCGCCGACATGGATGGGTCACAAGAACATCGACGTCACCTTCAAGATCTACCGACACCTCATGCCCGGCACCATCAGCACCGCCGCCACCATCCTCAACCACCACCTCACCGCATAAGTTTCTGTCAGGTGCCCATGAAGGCGTTGGGATCGTGATCAGGGCGGCGACGCTGCATTTACATTCCGCCCCATTATGTTCTTCGCGGTCCGGTAAGAGGGCCACTGGCCTCCGGGCCCGGCAGTCTGTTTCTCCTGCTGATTCGGGACCGTGTTGGTAATCGTCCGGTACTCGCGGCGCCGGGCAGTCCTGTGTCGTACCGGACGGGAAGCGAGCGGAACCGTGATGATCGGCGTGGACGCAGGCAGCGGGGATCGGCTGGCGCTGGGCGTACTGACGCAGTACGGATCGAGCAGACTTGGTGGCGGCTGGCCGGTTGCGTACCGAAGGGCCAACTGATCACTCACCCTGCCGCAGGCCGGACGAACCCGGGCGTGATTTCCCACCTTGTACGGCGTGCAACTCGCCTCCGCGTGCCTGAGAAGCGCGGGCACCGGTCTTCCAGGACGGTGTCCGATTCGACCGCCGTACAGCTGAGGGTCAACCACACACTGACCGTGATGGAGACCGAGCTCGTCTTCATCGAGGACGCCCGCCGTCGCGGCGAGTTGTGCCAGCCGTTGGGCTGGATCCCCGAGATCCGCCACCCGGTCTGAAGCGGCGAGGCCGTCATCCCCGGCGCGGTATCGTCCACGATGACAACGGGTCGACGCTACGGGCGTTCGTGGTAGTCGACCGGGCCCCGATGGGGCCCGAACGCCTCGCCGTCAAGCTGTACTCGTACAAGCGCCTCTATCGCTACATGCCCGTGTTCCCAGCACGCCGGCCGACCTTCCAGGAACCGGCGGTTGGGAAGTGGCGGCGACACTACCTGCTCTTCCCACGCCTCCTGTTCGTCCTGGACGGCACCGGACCTGCCGGTGCCGAGAACAGGATCAGTGCCCTACGCGCGGGGCCGGTCTGCCTGCGCCACCCGCTTCACGTACGACGCCCCCATCCTCGTGGCGCCGCTGACCGACCTGCTCCAGCACGGCCCCTCCGCACCCGTGCGGCGTCCCGCCCATGATCCCGACCAGCAGGTCTCCCGGACTTGGGCATGCTTATCAGCAGGCGTAAGCGCTGACCAGCAGCGGTCAGGGCTGAGTGCGTCACGGCCGCATCTGTGATCGGCCTCATGGCTGGGGCGGGGCCGGCGGCGATTGATGACGGCACGTGGGCGCAGCGGCGCTCCGGTCAGCGGTCCATGGCCGGCAGGTGGGCCAGGCCGGTGTCGAGCATGATGCGGTCAACGGTCTCGTGCAGGACGCTGTCGGCGCCGATGACGGTCTCGAGCCCGCCGGGCAGCAGATCACGCTCCCGGTACCAGTCACGCAGCTGCGTCTCGTTGACGTCATCGGCGATCGGCTTGGTGGCGTGCCGGGCGAGGGTTTCACCGAACGGCACGTCCAAGTAGTACCCATGGGTCGAGCCGCGATGGTCGGCATGCAATTGGGCGAGCATGTCACCATAACGGTCGGAGTAGAGGATGCCTTCAACCACGACGTGGAACCCGGCGTCCAGCGCGTAGCGGGCGGTCAGGTCGATCAGGCCGATGTTCGCCGCTCCCGGTCGGTCCCGTTCACGCAGCACGATGCGGCGGAGGTTGTCCTGGCCGACCAGTGCCAGGCCACGGCCGAACCTTTCGCGGAGTACGGCCGCGACGGACGACTTCCCCGATGCACTGTTGCCGCGCAGCACGATCAGCCGAGTCTCTTCGGTTCCCACCATCACAGAGGTCACGCTACTGGCGGCCGACGACACTGCTTGAGGCGTTCCGAGAACATCGTTCCCTGCGGTTGTTATGTGGGCGGGCGTCGTTGTCCCCGGTAGGTCTGCACTGCTGCTTCAGGTGGTGGGTTTCGGACATACTTGGCCGTTCGGCACCGAAGACGGAGTGCGATCGGAAGACTGGTATGACCGTCAGCCTGGCGTTTCGGGGGTGTGGAGCTGTGGCGCAGCAGCGCAAGGGTTATTATCGGGCGGGGCACTATGTGAAGCCCTCGTCGGCATCCAGTCGGTGGAAGAAGCCGTCCACGGGTGTGGTCCTCATTGTCGGTCTTTTGGCTATCGCTGGTTGGAATACCCTGACCGGGAGCGACTCCAGGGACACGGGGAAGGTTCCTCAGCCCCGTCCGTCCGGGGTCTCGGTCCCAGCTGACTCCGGTCAGTGACCGCGGCCGCGCCATAGGGCGGAGAGTCGCCACCGCACCTTCTTGAGCTCAGTGATGTCGCCGCCGGGTGCGCCGGCGCCTGCTTCTTGTGTCGCAGGCGTGTCCCGACGTAGTTCCTGCCAGACTCCGTGCCACTGCCGGATCTGGTCGTCGGGGATGCCGCATGCGGCCAGGTAGGTGGCTGTGGTACTCCAGGTGGCGGGGAGCGTGTTGCGGTTGACCAGTCTGCTGATGGTTCCTGTGGAGATCTGTCCGGCTGAGCGGCGGCTGACCTCTTGCTGGGACAGTCCGCTGATTTCCCGTACAGCCGCGAGGCTGGCGAAGAAGCCGGTGACGGTGCGGATCGAGGACGGGTCGGGCCATGAGCGATGGTCCTGCTGGGTGCTGGTTACGTGGGTATCCGGTGCGGCGGGAAGGTCCGCGTGGTTGCGCCCCAGCGCGACCCGGGCGCCACTGTTGCGGTTCCTGGCCTGTGGTACGGGATGTGCTCGTGCTTCCAGGGTCAGGCGCAGGTGCCGGTAGATGGTCTCCAGGTCGAGCAGCGGCGGGCCGCCGGGGATGCCGTGGCGCAGCGTGTCGAGGAGGGCGCCGGTGAAAGCTGTGTGGGTGTCGCCGACCGGTGCCAGTGCGGTGCGGGTTTCGGCGGAGGCGGCGAGGAGGAAGGTGCCTTCGACTGCGGCCTGGTCGGCCAGCCCTTGGGATGCGTTCATCCTGCCGAGGGCGAGGCCGCTGTAGCAGCAGTCGAGGAGGACGACGTGTCGTTGCGCGTGGGAGGTCAGGAGGACCTGTCGCAGCCAGTCGTAGTTGAGGCTGGTTTCGATCCGGTCGGACTGGGTGTGGGGCAGGGCCAGGGTGAGCGTTTCGTGGGGGTCGATGAGGCCGTGGCCGGCGTAGTAGACGATCAGTGTGTCGGTGGCCTCGGCAGCAGCCTGACGGAGCGGGTCCATCACGGTGCCCGGGTCGGGCGGGTTCTCGACGACGGTCACGTGTGGGGTGGGCAGGCGCAGGGACAGTGGGCCGCTCAGGAGGGCGGCGAGGGCGGTCAGGTTGTTCGATACGGCCGGCAGTTGCTCGAGGTGGTCGTAGCGGCTCGTGCCGATCAGTACGGCGCGGGAAGCCCCTGGGTCGGGCAGGACGCTCACGCTTCCCGGTCCTCGTTCGCGGTGGCGTTCAGTGCCCTGGTTGCCCGTTCGATCTCCTCAGGCGAGCAGTCGGTGAGAAAGATGACCGTGTCACCACGGCGGATCTCCACCCGCGGCCGCTGCGGCCGGGTCTGTCGCCACGCCACCAGAGCCAGGACGAACGACGCCGCACTCCACCCGTTCCCCGTCACCAGCTGCAGCACGTCGAGTGCCGTACCCATCTCCCCCGGCTGTGGCGTACTCCCCCGCATCCCGGTCGTAACAGACCTGCGTACGTCCGGGTCCGATCGCAGCCAGTTCTGCAGCGAACGCAGTTCTCTCGCGTCCGGTTCCACGTGCACTTCTAACTGCATTCGCGCCTCCCGTCGATGAGCAGGACCGCCACCGGATGATGGCTGCCGGTGGCCATCGTCCCTCATCGGTCCGTTACTTCGCGGCGCACTTCGCAAGATCACTTTCAGTTCTGAGAGCGCGTCATGCAGGCGAGGGCGACTACGGGCATGACCAGGGCGGGTTGACCTGTTCCCGTGCACCCCGCTATTGCTGTGGTTTGCCGCGGCCGCGCGGTCGCGGAAGGGGGAAATACATGATCGCGATCTGGTGGGTCATCGTCGTGATGGCCCTGGGAGTGTGGTGGACGGTCTGGCGGCTCGTCCGGTACCCGGGCGGGTGGGCGTACGCGTTCCACGAGGAGCATCGGGAGGCACGCATGACTCTGGAGGATGCCCGCGGCGTCGTACGCGAGCTACAGAAGTCTGCGCGTCGTGAGAAGTGGCAGGCACTGGCCGGGGTAAAGCGGGCCGAGCGGGCCTACCGGCGTCGGGTCCGCCAGGTGGAATCCGAGCTGGAGCGACTGCGCACACCGCATCGCGGGGAGCGGATCGGGCAGCTGGGCCGGATCACCTTGTACGAGCACACGGTCCTCATTTTCGACGACGAAGTGCCGTTGGCCGGACTGCACGTCCGATTCGATCTCTCCCGTTCTGCGCACGTGTCGTATGTGTACCTCACACAGCCCGACGGGCGGGAGCGCATGGAACGCTACGACGGCAAGGAGTTTCCTGAGGAAACGGTGCGCCGGTTCAGCGTCCAGGTCCAGAACGCGGCCGTGACGGTGAACAGGCTGCAGGAACGGCGCGCCGGCGAGATCCGCGTGCGTGAAGCCGAGCTGCGTGAGGCACGCAAGGCGACAGAACCGATAGAGCTGGCGCAAGAACGGTTGGAGAGGACACGCGCCCGTCACGATGCCGACGTCAAGCTCCCGCAGGCACGAGCAGCTCTCGACGACGCCCGAAACGTGTGGCAGGGCCTGACCGGACACCGTCCGCTCTAATGCACTGCACCCGAAACCCTAAGGATTAGTGGCTGCCTTCCTTTCCATGGCGCATCAGGGCCCTGGTGCTGTGGAGATCGCCCTTTCCGAGGACGAGCGTGTTGAGCTGGTGCGCCGGGCGGGCTGTCCGACCGGCGTATGGCTGAGCAAGCCCGGATCATCCTGGCGTGCGCCGACGGGATGTCAAACACGGGTGCCGCGCGGACTGTTGGCGCCAGCGTAAAGACGGCCCGCAAGTGGCCGAGAATTTCTCCGCCGGCGGTCGTCAGAGGCTTTCGGCCTCTACTTCGCGCCCACCTCGAACAGCAGCCAGATAAATGCTGCGAAGAGGTGACCGACGGCGAGGTAGATGACCAGACGTATCCAGAGGGCGCGCGGGAACTTTTCTTCGAAGTTTGCCATGGCAGGTCTCCTTAGAGGGTGTGTTCGACCGCCGAGCCGAGGCACAGTGCGGCGCTGGGGCTCTGCAGCAGGGTGTGGACGAAGAGCAGTCCGACTCCGTCGGGGTTTTCCGCGGCGAGGCGGTGGGGGGTCAGTGAGCCGAAGTGGGCGCTGTCACCCGCCGTCAGTGGATGTACGGCGTTTGCGAGGTGGAGCCGCAACCGTCCTTCGAGGACGTACAGCCATTCCTCGCCGGGGTGCGACCGCACGACGTCGCTCTGGGTTCCGTAGGGGATGTGGACCCGCAGTGCCTGCAGGCTCCGGTTCGGGGCGCCGGCCTGCTGGTAGGTCCAGCCGCCCGCCTGGGTCGGTCGCATGTCGGTGGCGCTCATGACCGCGTCCGGGTCGGCGACTCGTTCGAGCAGCAGGTCGGAGACGGTTGTTCCGTAGATACGGGCCAGTGCGAGCAGCGAGGGCAGTGAGGGCTGTCGTTGCCCGGTCTCCATTCGGGACAGATGCGCGGGCGACAGGCCGGCGGCGCGGGCCGCAGCTTCCAGGGTGAGGGAGGCGCGGCGTCGCAGTGCACGGAGTTGCGGTGCGACTGCCGGTAGGTGATCGACCCTGCCCGGCTCGTAAGGGCTCATATGTCCATTAAGACGGCTTTTTACCTCAGGAGCAAAGTTCTTGTCAGTGAGGCAAAAATCCGGTGTTTCGTCCCTTTGGTGCACAACCGCTGTCCTTGGTCGTCTGTTCCTGGCTCTCGCCGGGCGGCGCGGATATGTCTCCCGCACCGGCCGCAGGCCGTGCCGCTTTCCCTGGGCGCTCGCGCGTACAGCCCGGTTCGGTGGCTTCGCGGCCTCGTCTGCGCTCCGGTCGAGAGCGTGTGCGGCACCGGGCCGGCCCTCTGGCCGGCCCGATCACAGTAGGACTGCTACAGGAGCTGGTCCTCGTCCGCGCGGGCCGCCCACTGGGCGAAGGTCTCGCCGGGGGTGCGGGCCTCGTCGAAGCGCCGTACGAGGCGCTCGACGTAGTCGGGGAGCTCGTCAGCGGTGATCTTGTGACCGCGCAGCTTACGGCCGAAGCGGGCGGTCACGCCGAGCTCGCCGCCCAGGTGCACCTGGAACCCCTCCACCTGGCGTCCTTGGGCGTCGAGGACGAGCTGGCCCTTGAGCCCGATGTCGGCGACCTGGGTGCGGGCACAGCTGTTGGGGCACCCGTTGATGTTGACGGTGAGGGGCTGGCCGAAGGACGGCAGGCGCCGCTCGAGTTCCTCGACGACGGTGGCGGCCCGGTCCTTGGTCTCCACGATCGCCAGTTTGCAGAACTCGATGCCGGTGCAGGCCATGGTGTTGCGGCGGAACGTGCTGGGGCGTGCCTGCAGCCCCAGTGGCTCCAGGTTCCTCACCAGGTCTTCCACCGCTTCGCCGGGCACGTCGAGGACCAGGATCTTCTGGTGGGGCGTGGTCCGCACACGGTGCGATCCATGTTCTTCGGCCAGGTCGGCCAGGGAGATCAGGGTCGTGCCCGAGATTCGTCCGGCCACGGGTGCGGCGCCGACGTAGAAGCGGCCGTCCCGCTGGGGGTGGACACCGACGTGGTCGCGGGGACCCGTCGACGCAGGCGGTGCAGGGCCGTCGGTCAGGATGCGCTGGAGGTACTCCTTCTCCAACACCTCGCGGAACCGCGCGACGCCCCAGTCGGCGACGAGGAACTTCAGCCGTGCCCGGTTGCGCAGCCGGCGGTAGCCGTAGTCGCGGAAGAGGGAGACGACGCCCGCCCAGATCTCCGGCACCTCCTCGAGCGTGGCGAAGACGCCCAGGCGCTGCGCGAGCATGGGGTTGGTCGACAGTCCGCCGCCGACCCAGACGTCGAAGCCGGGACCGAGGTCCGGGTGGCGTACGCCGACGAAGGACACGTCGTTGATCTCATGAACGACGTCCTGCAGTGGTGAGCCGCTGATCGCCGTTTTGAACTTGCGCGGCAGGTTCGAGAACGCCGGATCGCCGATCCAGCGCTGATGGATGGCCTCCACGGCGGGGGTGCCGTCGATGATCTCGTCGGCCGCGATGCCCGCGACCGGGCTTCCCAGGAAGACACGGGTGGTGTCGCCGCACGCCTGGGCGGTGGTCAGGCCCGCCCCCTCCAGGCGCCGCCAGATCTCCGGGACGTCCTCGATGCGCACCCAGTGCAACTGGATGTTCTGCCGGTCGGTGAGGTCGGCGGTGTCACGGGCGAAGGCGTGTGAGACCTCGCCGATGGTGCGCAGCTGCCCGGTGGTCAGACGCCCGCCGTCGAGGCGGATGCGCAGCATGAAGAACTCGTCGTCCAGTTCGTGCGGCTCGAGGGTGCCGGTCCTGCCGCCGTCGATGCCGGGGCGGCGCTGGGTGTAAAGGCCCCACCAGCGCAGCCGCCCGTGCAGATCCTCCGGATCGATGCCCGCGAAACCGCTCGCGGCGTAGACCGACTCGACGCGCTCGCGGACGTTGAGGCCGTCGTCCTCCTGCTTGAACCGTTCGTTGGCGTTGAGCGGCGTCCGCTCCCCCAGCGCCCACTGCCCCTCAGGCCGCTGCGGCTTCGCCGGTCCGGCCGCGGGTGTCGTGTCCGAACACGATGAGCGGTTCTTCCCGGCGAACGAGCGGGCGGGCACCAGGCCGAGGTCGGCCCGGCCCGGTGCCGGCCTCAAGGGCTGGAAGGTCGGCCGGTCGGTCATGCGTGCCTCTCCCTTGGTCGTCTGCCGGAGCAGTGGGGTGTGCCGGAGGTCAGTCCGTCGTGGGCAGGGTGATCGGGACGCCGACCAGCGAGCCGTACTCGGCCCACGAGCCGTCGTAGTTGCGCACCTGCTCGTGCCCGAGCAACTCACTGAGCACGAACCAGCTGTGCGCGCTGCGCTCTCCGATACGGCAGTAGACGATCGTCTCGCGCGCGGGATCCACGTCCGCGTACAGGGCGGCGAGCTCCTCGTCCGACTTGAAGGTGCCGTCGTCGTTGGCAGCCTTGGACCAGGGAACGTTCACCGCAGTGGGGATGTGGCCACGCTGCAGTGCGGCTTCCTGGATCATGTGGGCCGGGGCCCTGAGCTTGCCCGAGAACTCCTCCGGGGAGCGCACGTCGACCAGGTTCTGGGAGCCGATGGCGGCCAGCACCTCGTCGCGCAGGGCACGGATCGAGGGGTCGGGGGCGGACGCGGTGTAGGTAGTGGCCGCGCGGGTGACCTTCTCGCCGACCAGCTCGCGGCCCTCCAGCTCCCACTTCTTGCGGCCGCCGTCGAGCAGCCGCACGTCCCGGTGCCCGTACACCTTGAAGTACCAGTAGGCGAACGCGGCGAACCAGTTGTTGTTGCCGCCGTAGAGCACGACCGTGTTCTCGCGTGCGATGCCCTTGTCCGACAGGAGCTTCTCGAAGGCCGCCTGGTCGACGAAGTCACGGCGCACCGGGTCCTGCAGGTCCTGCCGCCAGTCGATGCGCACCGCACCGCGGATGTGGTTCGTGTCATAGGCGGTGGTGTCCTCGTCGACCTCGACGAGCACGACCTGCAGGTCGTCGAGGTGGGACTGGACCCAGTCGGCGTCGACGAGAACGTCAGCTCGAGCCATGGTCATCTCCTTGTGGCGTAGTCACGGCGAACCCGAATATCCCGGTGGCACGAAAGCGCTCCGTCCCCCGCCCCGCCACCGGCGCAGTGGCTTGGCATCCTTGAAGACGAGCGCCCGCCGAGGCCGGCAGGACGTGCTGCGATCAGGTATAGATCCACCCTTACCCCAGCGGCAAAGAATTTGCCCATGAGGCAACCCTGACCTCGATACCGCCGGGCTCATTCGGACGGTGGGCCAGCACGACGCAGCCGTCCAAGGCATTGCAATGCAATGGCGATGTCATACGATGCAGAGGCACCCGGGACTCACCGGGACTGGACGGGCCCTTCAAGGACCGACCATCCCAGAGCCCCGAAGGGCCTGACGCTGGCTGCAACCAGCACCAGGCCCCTCAGCGGTGCCGCAGTCACGAGCCCGGCCGTCCTTCTGGCGGTCGGGCTCACTGCTGTGAGCTCGCCGTCACCGGCCGGTCCCTGCTTCTGGTCAGGACCAGAAGGACTTCAGCACCTCCACCATGACCGTGATCACCGGCGCCCAGTCGATCATCGCCTGTCGTATGGACAGACGGCGTTCACACCGCGCGCAGTGACCAAGCGGATCTGACTCCGCAGCCATTGGCATCCCCTCCCTCCAGTCCCAGTAGGGATCCTGAGCAGGGCTCAGGATTTCGCCTCGACCGAGGCGAACGACTCGGTCGGGCTGCCGGGAGGGAGCAGCCCCAAGCATACGAGCACGCCGGGTACTCGAAGGACCGAGGGACCACAACTTCTGGGCTGCTGCCGCAATCCAACCACTAGATGTGGGGATTGGCTCACACATCCACACTGCGCACGCGCGTCACGCACCTTGGTGCAGGTGGCAGACGCCCACATCCCGACGCTGCTCACGTCGGAATCGGGTCCTTCCGTGGCCTCGACGTCGTCACGGCGATGGGAGCCGTTCGCTTGGCGTAGGAGGTGACCATGGCAGTTTCCATGCGCTCGACGCCGTTGAGACAGCTGATGCGGTCGGTGAGGTAGGCGTGGAGGGCGGTGGCGTCCCGGCAGATGGCGATGGCGATCAGGTTGTGGGTGCCGGTCGTGGTGCCGACGAACGCCGCTTCGGGGTCGGCGGCCAGGGCCTGGGCGACACTGCCCAGCTGGGCGGGGGTGACGGTCAGCCAGACCAGGCATTGGGCGGAGAATCCAAATAAGCGTGGGGCAACCTCAACGTCCAGCTGGAGCACGCCGGTGCGGCGGAGTTCTTCCAGGCGACGACGGACGGCGGATTCAGACCAACCGACCTGTTGTGCGAGGTCCGGGTAGGCGGCGCGGCCGTCTGCGGCAAGGGCGGGGAGCAGGCGGCGGTCGAGTTCGGTCAGGCAGACCGCACTGGCGTCCGCAGCGGGAGGTGGCCGCAGTGAGGTGATCTGCTCCGCGGTAAGTGCTGATGTCCGCCCGATCCAGCGGTGGTCCATCACAGGACGCAGCAGCCGTTGTGCGTCGACCTGCGTGATCTGTGGCAGGCGGCCGAGCCCTTCCAAGGGTGCTGGTCCCTCCTCGGCGACGCGGAAGATGCACACGATCTCAGTACCGCTGGAGAGAGCGGTCACCCAGGCTGTGTCCGGGCGGCGCGCCAACGCACGGGCCAGCGGTGCGGTGGCTGACGGCAAGCCCCGCAGACGTACCAGCCACTCGGCGTGGCCGATACGGCGGCTGTCGGGCACGCCGGCCACTCGGGCGATCCCTGTGCTGCGGAACCGGCCGAAGCGGCGGGCCACGGTGCGGTCGGAGACGCCGAGAACATCGGCGATCTTACTGAAGGGGGCGCGCCCGTCGAGCTGGAGCGCGTGCAGGAGTTGGAGATCGAGTACGTCCAGCGTGACCGAATCCACCTGGTCAGTGTAGGCCGATGTCAGATAGCGGCGTAGCGGCGGCAGTTGAAGGTCAGGCGCGGACGGTCGATGAAGCATCGGCCCCATGACACGCGACATCCGGGGCATCCATCACACCGGGATCCTGACCCGCGACCTCGAAGGGCTGGAACGGGCTTACCTCTCATTCGGGTTCACCCTCAGTCCTCGCTCGCGGCACCTGCTCGGCGGGCGGCCGGGCCAGTCGCCGGTGCCCGGCTGCACGGCCAACCGGTGCGCACTGTTCGGGGGGGTCGTACATAGAGCTGCTCGGGATCGTGGACGAATCCGCACCCGACCCTTGGCACACCAAGGCGATGGCCGACGAGTACGAGGGTTTCCGGCTGCTCAACCTCGACACCGATGACGCCGAAACCGCCGAGCGTCGGCTGACGGACGCCGGGCTGCGCACCTCGGGAGTGCTGGAACTGGAGCGAGATGTCGACACGGAGGAGGGACCGCGCACAGTGCGCGCCCGCGCCGTGCACATCGATCCGCGCTCGACCCCGGAGGGCCATGTCGGGATCGCCCAGCACCTCACTCGCCGGTATGTGCACCAGCCTCGCTATCTCAACCACCCGAACGGTGCTCGGGGCCTCGGCGCCGTGCTGATCGTGGCCGCCGACACCGAGTTCGACAGGATGATGAACCGGTACACCCGCATGGTGGAGGCAACCGCCAGGTACGAGGGCCCGGTCGCCGTTCTGGAGTCGGCCGCTGCACGGTTGGAGATCGTCCGCGCCTCGCACGCCGGTGACGTACTGCCCGGCGAACCCGTCCCGGCCTCCTCCTACCTGGCCGCGATGACCGTCCTGGTCGACGACGTCGAGGACGCCCGAAAGATCGTCGAGAGCGGCGGCACAGTAACCCAGCCGACTGGTGGTGGATTCTTCGTCTCCGCCCGCCACGCGTACGGAGCCGGCCTGTTCTTCACCCGCGGCTGAACGCCCCAGCCGACCTCACCTCGTTCTGCACGTCCCGCCATCGAACGGCTGACCCCGTGAAGAAGGCCGCCGCTCCTTGGCACGTCTTCGCTCTCCTCGGAGGACACCATGCTCGGTGCCCTCATGCTCCTCGTCGGCCCGGCGCTGGGATTTCGCCTGCTCGGCTCCCTGGGGATCAGACGGTTCGCGACCTGGCAAGCCAGTACCACACACGGCTTGGCGGTCATGCTCGTGGCCACCGCGACCGCGCACTTCACACCACCAAGCGTCACCATGATCCCCAGCCACGACGACCTGACAGCCATGGTGCCGCCGTTCGTGCCGTTTCCTCATGCAATGGTCTACGTAACCGGCGCACTTGAGTTCCTCGGTGCCGCCGGACTCATCCGAGCTACGACACGCCCGGCGGCCGGGATCTGCTTGGCCATACTCTTTGCGCTGATGCTGCCAGCCAACATCTACGCTGCCCTCGAGGGCATTCCGCCCAACGGCGCCCCAGCCACGCCATTGTGGTTCAGGATTCCCGAGCAGCTGCTCTTCATCGTGCTCGCGCTGTGGGCCGCCACTACTGCCCTCAACATCCCTCGAGACCTGCTGAACGCCATCCGGCCCAGCACCGACCACAGTGCTGCCCGGTAAAAAAGGCGGCTTCGGATCGAATGGTCGCATGCCGCCACACTGCCGAAACCAGCGGGTGGCCACCGCCGACGCCACACCGACGACAGCGGCGGCTTCCTCGGCCAGAAGCCCCTTGGTGATCTCCGCCCATAACGCCGCTTCGACGTGCCGCTGATACTTTGGATGCCCCGGGGACCTCAGCTTCGGACGCACTGCTCGATCCGCTGCCTGCTGACGACGAACCATCCAACACCCCTGCAATCACGGGGTGTTGCGACGACTAGTTGAATCCGCCCTGCGCTCCGTGATCGCTGTGGAACACGGCTCCGGCCAGGCTGCCGCGGGTCGCGACAGCAGCCCTGAGCGCGTCGCTGACCAGCGAGGTGCGCATGTGCTCGGCGATCGACCAGCCCACGAGACGACGCGAGAAGCAGTCGATCACCGTCGCCAGATACAGGAACTCGCCGTCGTCCACCGGCAAGTATGTGATGTCCCCGGTGTACTTGGTGTTCGGCGCGCTCGCGGTGAAGTCGCGCCGCAGCAGGTCCGGCACCGGTGTGGCGGACGGTTCGGGCACCGTGGTGACCTGGCGCTTGCGCAGTCGCAGCCCGGCGATGCCGTACTTGCGCATGACCCGCCCGACGCGCTTGTGGTTCACGCGCTCGCCCTCTTCGCGCAGCTCGGCGGTGATCCTCGGCCGGCCGTAGACGCCGTCCCACTCGGCGTGCACGGCCCGGATCCGCTCGGCAAGCGCGACGTCGGCCTGCTCACGTGCGGCGCGGGCTGCGCGGCCGGCCCGCCACTTGTAGAAGCTGGAGCGGGCGACCTCCAGCACGGCGCACAACCGCTTCACGCCCCAGGCGCGGTGGTGGTCCTCAATGAACTGGAAGCGGTTCACCAGATCATCTCTTGTGCGAAAAACTTCGTCGCCTGCGCAGGATGTCGTGCTCGGTGGCCAGCTTCTGGTTCTCCTTGCGCACCGTCGCCAGCTCCCGGCGCAGGGCCTCGTTCTCGGCCTGAAGCTCTTCGGCCGTCGGCGGGGAATCCACCGTGTTCTTCTCCGTGCTCGTGCTCGTCGTGCTGCCCCCGCCGCGGCGGGCCCGCTCGGCCCGGACCCAGTTGCGCAGCGTCTCCCGGCTGATCCCCAGATCCTTGCCGATGCCCTCGAAGGTGTGGCTCGGGTCCGACAGGTACAGCGCGACCGCGTCCGCCTTGAACTGCGGCGGATAGTTCTTCATGACCACGAGATGTCCGTTCTCAGATCCTCAGGATCCAGTGTCTCGTGTGTCCAGGATCAAGGGTCAAGGCCCGTCGGCCATGACCTGACGATCCCGGCCACCGGCGTCACCGCTCTGTCCGACCACGTCCGCGTCCGCCGTGACGGCGACGCCACCGTGCTCACCTCCGCCGTCCACGAACCCGTGACCGTGCGCATCGGCGACGCCTTCACCGAGACCCTCTTCCACCTGCCGATGCCCGAACTCGTACGGCGGCGCGTCGCCTACATCGTGGCCCACCAGCGCTCACCCGAGCGCCTGGGTCTGCTGCGCCACGCCTTCGTCCCCGTGGACACCACCACCGGCCTGACCACCCTGACCAACGGGTGGTCCGACTGGACCGACGGTTCCGAACGCATCGCCATGCCGATCCTCCTGCTGCTGGCCAGGCAACAGGGCTGGATCACCCCGCAGACCGCTGGCCCGCTCGTGGAAGGGTGGGCCGAGTTCGCGCTCGGCCACCTGCTCGACGACACCCTGGCACCCCGTCGCGGCTCCCAGGCCCACCACGTCGGAACCCGCCTCTACGACGCTCCCTGGCTGGCCGCGTTCTTCCTGGAGCACCATCGGGTCCACCGTCGCCCCGAGCAGCTGGACACAGCCGCCCGCATCCTTGAGCGCGCCTACGAGCTGGGCGCCGGACGCCACTTGGCAATCGGTCTGTCCGAGACCGTCGCCGAGACCGCCGACGCTCTGGACAGCGCCGGACAAGGGGAACGGGCAACGCGGCTCCGCGAGGAGATCGTGCGGTCCGCACGGCACTTTATCGGCCTCGGAGACCGGCTTCCCGAACATGAGGTCGCCTACGAACACGCCATCGTCGCTCCTTTGTTGAACCTGCTCATCGACGCCTGGCGCATCACCGCCGACCCCCTCCTGGAGAAGGAGATCGCCGAACGACTGCCCTGGCTGCTGGCCTCCAGCGGACGCCAGCCCCACATCCGCCTGCACGGCGTCGGCATCCGGCACTGGGACGGCTACTGGTTCGGCCAGGACCGGCTCTTCGGCGATGTCTTCCCGCACTACTGGAGCGTGCTGACCTCGAGCGCCCTGTACCGCCTCCCCCCGCGCCTGCGCACCCCGCACACACAGCACGTCGCCCGCTCGTCCCTGCTGGCCAACCTCACCAACTACCGTCCCGACGGCTCGGCGACCTGCGCCTTCATCATGCCCAGCACCGTCGACGGACGGCAGGCCCACAAGGTCGACCCATTCGCCAACGACCAGGACTGGTACCTGGTCTCCTGGCTCAGACTCGCCCGCAACGACAACGTGCCACTGTCCTGACGCCGGACGACGACATGAACCGGCGAGCGGCGGCAGCCGAACGGCTCACGCCGACGGGCCTCCGGACGCGGCCTCGCGGTCTCATCGCTGGTTCACAGAGAGGTCTCACGGAAAAGTAAGGATCATGGGCGAGTGTCACGCTCATGAACGCACACCGTCCCCGTACCCCCGCCACCGAGCGCACCCGCCGCTGGTTCATGAACCGGTCGCTGCTGCTCGGCGGTGCTGCAGCCGTGGCGACCATGACAGGCTGCTCCGCCGGGTCTTCGGACGCGGCCAGCTCCGCGTCCGGTGCCGCTCAGAGCGGGATGCCGTCCGGTGGGCCCGGTGGCGCCGGAGGCATGGGCCCCGGTGTCACCGAGGTGAAGTACGCCGATTTCAAGGGTGTCACCACGGACGGGAAGGTCGTCGACGACCTGTTCTCGATCCACTCCACCGGTGTCTCGACGGATGCCGTGGTGAAGGCCGCGCAGGCGTTCCTGGACGGGCTCAGCGCCAAGGTGCGCCGGGCGTCCGTGTTCGACGTGGACGACGACGAGTGGCTGGCCTGGAGCAACGTCGACGGCTACGAGCGCGAGGGCGCCCGTATGGGCGATCTGACCGAGAAGCAGCAGAACCTCGGTTACACGCTGCTCGGCGCGGCGCTGTCCGCCGACGGGCTGACCCTGACCCGCAACATCATGAAGCTCAACGCGTTCCTGGGCGACTACAACGGCGGCGGGAAGGAGACGCTGACCGAGGGGCACTACTACTTCACCTTCATGGGCACCCCGTCGACCACCAAGCCGTGGGGCTTCCAGTACGAGGGCCACCACCTGGCCATCAACTACTTCGTCCTCGGTGACCAGGTCGTCATGTCCCCGACCTTCATGGGTTCGGAGCCGACCTCGGCCACGTACAACGGCGAGAAGATCACCACCTTCAAGCCGGAGACCAAGGCCGGTCTGGCACTGCTGCGGTCCCTGACCTCGGCGCAGCGCAAGAAGGTGATCTCCGCCGACGAGAAGGGCGGCACCGACATGGTGGCCGGCGCCGGCCAGGACAACCTGAAGCTGGCCTACCAGGGCCTCGCCGCCAAGGAGTTCACCTCCGCCCAGCGCCAGAAGCTGCTCGACCTGGTCGGCGTCTACGTCGGCTACATGGACGACGGTCACGCCGCGGTGAAAATGAAGGAGGTGGAGGAGCACCTCGACGACACGTACTTCTACTGGATCGGCGAGACCAAGGACTCCTCCGCGTTCTACTACCGGGTGCACAGCCCCGTCGTGCTGATCGAGTACGACGCCCAGTCCCCGCTGGCCTACGGCGAGAACGCCCAGATGGGCGGCGGCGGTGGTGCCCCCAGCGGCCCGCCCACCGGCATGCCCAGCGGCGGTCCGGGAGGCGGCATGGGTGGCATGGGCGGCACCCCCACCCAGCAGCACATCCACACCATCATCCGCACGCCGAACGGGGGTGACTACGGCGTCGACCTCCTCAAGCTCCACCTGGAGACCGACCACTGACACGCGGTGTCCCCCTCCTGCGCATACTTGAGGTCGCGCCCCCGCTGTTGCTTCAGGGGTGACGTGCGCTTGTCACGCATCCGGACGGTCCTCAACGGAATCGTGTGGGAGTTCCGGACCAGTACGGCCTGGCGGGACGTGCCGGAGCGGTACCGACCACCGCTCCTACCAGGAAAGGAACAGCATGATGGGGAACGACGACGACCCGGTGCTCGACGACCCGGTAGGTCGGTCGCTCGGCGGTCGGCACGCACATCTCGCCCGAAGGCTCGGCCGGGCCGCCACCTATCTCACCGACGTGGCGACCTTCTCCTCCGTGTCCGCCGACCCGGACGCGGAGGACTGGGGCAACCTGGCCCGGTTGCTCGGCCCGGGTGCCTTCGCCGACATGTTCAGCTGCCCGGCCGTCGCGCCGGCGAACTGGGAGCCGATCTTCAGCCTTGAAGGCCGTCAGATGATCTGGCCTGGTGACGGCCGCCCCGGCCGGTCGGGCTCCGAGTCCAACACCGATGTGGTCGAGCTGGGCGCGGACAGCGTGCCCGAAATGCTGGATCTCGTCGCGCGGACCGAGCCGGGGCCCTTCTGGCCTCGTACGCATGAACTCGGCGCCTACCTGGGTGTCCGGGTCGACGGCACGCTGGTGGCGATGGCCGGTGAACGCCTGCGTCCTCCGGGCTGGACCGAGATCAGCGCCGTCTGCACCGCTCCCGAGGCGCGCGGGCAGGGCCATGCCGCCCGCCTCGTCCGCGCTCTCACCGAGCGCATCCTGGCGCGCGGTGATCGTCCCTTCCTGCACGTGGCCGAGGCGAACACCGGCGCGATCACCCTGTACGAACGGCTCGGTTTCAAGACCCGCAGGCCGGTCACCTTCCGGGGTTTCCGGACGCCGTGACGTTCCGCGTCTGCGGTCCGCCCGGAACGGCCGGCCGACGAGATGCGTCACCGGCTCCGGAGCTGCTCCTGCTGCCGCCGGAGCGGGTGCCAGGGCGCGTCCGGGCGGGTGGCGCGCGCACCGGCGGTGAGCCTCAGGGCGTACACCGGCCGTTCGCCGGGGACGGGGCCGAGGTAGGTGTGGCCGGTCATGTGACACCAGGCGGGTAGGTCGAGCGGTGCCGCGGGGTCGGTGGCGATGACGTGGACGACACTGTCCGTCGGCGCGTCGGCGATCTGTTCGCGCAGGCGGAGCAGGAGGGTGACGCAGAGCAGGCCGGTTCCGTCGACGGTCAGGTCGGGTTCGGCGGGCGGGGGCGTGTGCGTCACCGAACGGTGGATGTCGATGCGACTACGGGCGCCGTGGTCCCGTCCGGCGGCAGGTACAGGCCCCGGGAGGCGGCTGTCCGCACGCTGCCCTCGGCCAGGCGGTAGGTCAGGCCGACGACCGCGGTACGTCCGGAGGCGACCCGGTCTGCCAGTTCCTTGGAGCGGTCCATGAGCAGGTCGACGGTGTGGCGGACGTGCGTGGCGATGTAGCCGTCGTCCTCGCTCACGCCGGCGGCCTGGGCGGCCAGCACGCTGGGGGTCACCCGCTCGATGACGTCCCGCAGGTACCCGCGTGCGGTCGTACCGTCCTGTACGGCGGCCCGGGTCGCCGCGACGGCACCGCAGGCGTCGTGCCCGAGGACCACGACGAGCGGACAGCCCAGCACGCTCACCCCGTACTCGATGCTGCCGAGAACCTCCGCTCCCACGGCGTGGCCGGCGGTGCGCACGACGAACAGGTCCCCCAGCCCCTGGTCGAAGATGATCTCCGCAGCCAGCCTGGAGTCGGAGCATCCGAGCACCACGGCGTACGGGTGCTGGGCGGCTGCCGTGCCGGTGCGGCGGGCGGCGTCCTGGTTGGGGTGGTGGGGTGCGCCGGCGGTGAAACGCAGGTTGCCGGTGATGAGCAGGTCGAAGGCTTCACGTGGGTTGGTAGGGGTTTCCTGGGTGGCGTCGTTCATGGGCCGCAGGTTACGTCCGCAGCCGCCTCGTCATGGTTCGGGGGGTGGATTGACGTGGCTGAGCTGATCGCGTTCATGCGCGGGAAGCGGGCGGCGCCCCGTCACGCGAGGGCCGCTCGGGCAGGGGCCGTGGGTGGACGGCGTGTTTCATCACGATGGTCGAGTTGAGGCTGCGCACGCCGGGCAGATGGATGAGCACGGACTCGTAGAGCTGCTGGTAGGACGACAGGTCGGCCGTGACCACGCGGACGAGGTAGTCCGGTTCGCCGAACAGCCGCTGGGCTTCGATGACCTCGGGAATGTCGGCGAGTGCCGCATCGAACCCGGTCACCGCGTCGGGGCGACTGAGCGTGGCGAAGACCAGGACCTCGAACCCGAATCCCACAGCCGCGGCATCGACGACCGCGCGGTAGCCCCGGATGACTCCGGCCGCCTCCAGATCCCGGACACGTCGCTGGCACCGGGAGACGCTGAGCCGGACCTTATCGGCCAGATCGGTGAGCGTGATACGTCCTTCCGATTGAAGGAGAGCAATAATTTTGCGGTCAGTCACGTCCATGCGCGAAATTCTAGCCATACAACCCAGATTCATGGCAAAGTTCACGAACATTTTGCCCGTTGTCATGGCTAGCATCCAGCCATGGAAACCGCCCCCCTCTGCGCTGACCGGATACGACAGGCCGCCCCCACGGGAACCACCGGCTCGGCTTTCGACACCGTCATCGACCGCAAGAACAGCAACTCGATGAAATGGGCCTCTGCCCATCAGTTCCTGACCGCCGACGAGATCGCGGCCGACCCCCTGCCGATGTGGGTCGCCGACACCGACTTCAAGGCCCCCCAGGTTGTCATCGACGCCCTCCACCAGGCCGTGGAGCACGGTGTCTTCGGGTACCCCGGCGGCGCGACGGAAAGTTACGTCGACGCCGTGACCGGCTGGCAGGCCAGGCGGTTCGGCTGGGAGGTGCCCCGGGAGTGGGTGATGCAGACCGCCGGCATCATCACCACACTCAAGACGGCCGTTCAGGCGTTCTCCGCACCGGGCGACTCGGTCCTGATCCAGCCGCCGGTCTACGCCCACTTCCACGACGACGTCCTGCTCAACGGCCGCCACCTGGCCCTCGCGCCGCTCGTGCGGACCGACGACGGCTACCGGTTCGACGCCCGGACCTTTGAGGCCGCCATCCGGCCCGACACCAAGCTGTTCATCCTCAGCCACCCCCACAACCCCACCGGGAACGTGTGGAGCGAGGACGAGCTGCGGACCATGGGTGAGATCTGTGACCGCCACGGCGTCCTGGTCGTCTCCGACGAGATCCATCAGGACCTCGTCATCACCCCGGACCGCAAGCACATCCCGTTCGCCTCGCTCGGCGAGGAGTTCGCGCGCAACAGCATCACCTGCACCGCCCCCAGCAAGACGTTCAACCTGCCCGGGCTGCAGAGCGCCAACGTCTTCGTTCCCGACCCGCGGCTGCGGGCGGAGCTGGCCCGCCAGTACGACCGCAACATGTTCCCGCTGGTCAACGTGCTCGGGATGGTCGCCGCCGAGGCCGCCTACGCGCACGGTGAGCCCTGGCTGGAGGAGATGCTCGCCTACCTGCGCGGCAACCACGCCCACTTCGCGCAGTCGGTCAACTCCGCCACCTCCAGGGTGCGGGTCCTGCCGGCCGACTCCCTGTACCTGGCGTGGATGGACTGCCGGGGCCTGGGGATGGACGCCGAGTCGCTGGACAAGTTCATGCTCACCAAGGCGCGGCTGTGGCTGGACAAGGGCCAGAAGTTCGGCATCGAGGGCCACGGCTACATGCGGGTGAACCTGGGCTGTCCCCGCTCCACGGTCGACGAGGCCGTCGACCGGCTGCTCACGGCCGTCGAGAACCTGTGAACAGCGCACGTTCGGCAAGCACAGCACCTACCGGAGGACACCCATGACATCCGCCGTCGAAACCCGCCTTACCGAACTCGGCGTGCCACTGCCGGAGCCGGCCCGGTCGGTGGCCAACTACCTGCCCTGGACCCGGTCGGGCAACTTGCTGCGCATCTCCGGGCAGCTCCCGCTGCGGGACTGTGCCCTGGTCGCCACCGGGCTGCTCGGACAGAACCTGGACGTCGCCACCGGACAGCTCGCCGCCCGCTGGTGCGCGGCCAACGTCCTGGCCCAGGCCAAAGCCGCCCTGGGCGACCTTGACCAGATCCGCCAGTTGCTGAAGATCACCGTGTTCGTCGCCGGCGTCCCCGAGTTCGCCGACCACCACCTGGTCGCCAACGGGGCCTCCGACCTGTTCGTCGAGGCGCTGGGTGAGGCGGGCAAGCATGCCCGCTCCGCCGTCGGCGTCGCCGCCCTGCCGATGCGGGCCCCGGTCGAGATCGAAGCGGTCATCGCCACCGTCTGACACAGCCCCTCCGCACCGGAACATCCTTCACGCGCCCGTGGCCGGCCACGGGCGCGCGCCGCAGCGCCCTCGCTGCGGCTTTCGCGTACCTGCTCGTCCCTTCGTCAGAGCACCACCCCCTCTTCGTCCAGGGAGCAGTGACATGACCGCAAGAGCCGCGAAGGACTACGAAAAAGAAGACCTCAAACGGGACCTCAAGAGCCGGCACATCCAGATGATCGCCATCGGCGGTGCCATCGGGACCGGCCTGTTCTACGGTTCCGGATCGGCGGTCGCCACCGCCGGTCCCGCCATCGTCGCCACCTATGCCGTCGCTTCCGTGGCGATCTACTTCGTGATGCGGGCCCTGGGTGAGATGTCGGTGGCCGAACCGGTCTCCGGCGCCTACATCTCCTACGCCAACCGCTACATCCACCGGTTCGCCGGCTTCCTCAACGGGTGGAACGCGTTCATCTTCCTTCTCGCCACCACCGCGGCCGAACTCAACGCCCTCGGACGCTACGTCCAGTACTGGTTCCCCGCGGTGCCGATCTGGGCGACGGCGGCGGTGACGGTCACCGTGCTGTTCGCCGTCAACGTCGTCGGGGTGAAGTTCTACGGTGAGGCGGAGTTCTGGTTCGCGATCATCAAAGTGGTGGCGATCATCGCGCTGATCCTCTTCGGCTTCGCCATGGTCGTCTTCGGTGTCGGCAACGGAGGGCACGCCATCGGCCTCGGTCATCTCCACGACCACGGCGGCTTCTTCCCCAACGGTGTCAGTGGCGCGTTCCTCGCCATCGTCATGGTCGCCTTCTCCTTCGGCGGCGTGGAGAACCTGGGCATCGCGGCGGGCGAGACGAAGGACGTCGCCACGACCATGCCGAAGGCCGTCAACGCGACCTTCTGGCGACTCATGATCTTCTACGTCGGTGCCATCACCGTCCTGGTCACCGTCTTCCCCTGGACCTCGCTGACCGGATCGGGCAGCCCCTTCGTCACCGTCTTCACCAAGATCGGCGTGCCGGCCGCGGCGACGGTCATGAACGTCGTCGTCATCACCGCCGTCCTCTCCGCCGTGAACTCGGCCGTCTTCACCAACAGCCGCACCTTCTACAACCTCTCGCTCCAGGGCAACGCGCCGAAGTTCCTCGGCACCGTCAACGACCGGAATGTTCCGTCGAAGGCGGTCACGGCGGTGTTCGTGACGATGGCCGCCGGGGTGCTGCTCAACCTGCTGATGCCCGGTCAGGTCTTCACGGTCTTCTCGTCCGTCACCGTCTTCGGCTTGATCTGCGCGTGGGGGTCGATCGTGGTCAGCCATCTCAGGTTCCGCAGGATCAAGCTTCTGAACGGTCAGGCGGACGGCATCCGGTACAAGATGCCGCTGCACCCGTACAGCAACTACCTCGCCCTAGTATTCATCGCGGCCGTCCTCGTCTGCATCGCGATTCTCCCGGACACCCGTGTGTCGCTGCTCGTCTCCGGCGGCTGGGTCCTGGTGGTGCTCGCGGCTTACGCCTTCTACACCAGGAACCAGACACGGCAGTCAGCCGGTGATCAACCGGTTCTGGAACCGAGCCCGCCGGGGCTGTCGGAGCCGCTCCACCGTGCCGTGCCCGGTGTGGGTCATACAGAGCAGTGATGAGGGTATTCGGCTTCGTCTCCTACCGGCCCGTGCTGCGGCTCTCTACAGTGGCGGCGGTGCGCCGCCACCAGCCGCGCCGTCCGAGGCGTGCGGAGCCGCCTGCCGGCAGCGTTCAGCACGGCGGCCTCGTTCCCGCTCTCGTGACCTCCACCGACACCGGACATCTGTAGGAGAGCCCGTGTACGAACTGCAGGCGCTGTTGCGCGAGTACGACCGTGCCCGCGGGTACACCGACGAACTGTGGCGGGACCTCACGGCGGACGAGGTGGTCTGGCGCCCGAGAGAGGACTTCAGCGCCATCGGCTGGCACCTCGGACACCAGGCCCACGTAGCCCACTTCATGATCCGCAACCTCACCGCCGCCGAGCCCAGCCCGGACTCGGAACTGGACGGACTCATGGACTCGGCCAACCCGGAGAAGTTCCGCGGTGCCCTCCCGACGGTGGAGCGGCTCACGGCCTTCCGGGAGACCGTCGCCGAGCGGGTGCACGCCCGCATCGGCGACATCGCGGCCGGGAAGGTCGGCACCCCCACTCAGATGACCATCGTCGCGTCCCACCTGCTGACCACGCTGATCAACCACGAGTACCAGCACGACCAGTGGATCGGCGAGGTCCGCGCTGAGCACCTCGGACACGCCCTGCCCACCGACCCCGACTCCGACCATGTGCGCCGTATCGACGGCTACTTGTGCCTGCACCCCTACGCGTGACATGCGCGGTGCGAGGCGCCCGGCTCCGACCGGGCATGACGTGATGTGAAGTGATGTCAGTTCTCCCCCGGTCCGGTCCGGTGACCGCAGTGACGAGGCCCACGAGGGCGCGGTGCTGTCTCCTGGTCCTGCTGTCACTGCTCGTCGTGCTGAGTGCGTGGGCATGCGGGACACACGCGCTGGACGCCGGTGCCGGGGTGTCGAGCTCTGTGACCGTGACCGCCCGGACGGAGACAACCGTCCAGGGATCGGACGAGGCCGCCGAAGCGGTGCGACCGGGCTCCTCCCGGTGCGATACACCCGGTGCTCCGGCTCCGTGCAGGAAAGTGCTCCTCACTCAGCCGGACGTACGCCTCCTGGAGACGGCGGAGCCGGTGGCCCGCACGGTCGACGTGGCTGCCACCAGGCTTGACACGGTCTCGGCCGAGGTGTGCCGAGACGTGGTGATATCGGGTCTTTCCCCGCCGGCGGTGCGGACCGTACCCGACCGGATGCGGATCTAGGCCGGACGCCCGCGCGTTACCACGCGCCGCGCGCCGACCGGCCGTGATCCGGTCACTGCCCGGCACACGGCCTCAGCGCCGTGCGCCGACCGCTGTCCGCCACTCGCACACCGAGCACGAGGTAGTTCCTCCATGCCGTCCTCTTCCTCCCCCGCCGCAGTCCGCGTCCGCCGACGCAACCGCACACTCGCCGCCGCCGCAACCGGGCTGGCCGCCGTTGTCACGGCGGTCCTCGCTCTCGCCCTCGACGACGGACCGTCCGGCACCGTGTCACAGGACTCCGCAATCGCCGACACCAGTACGCCCGACGCCCAGACGAGCGCCTTGCTCGCACTGGCCCGCCGGGACACCGACGACCCGCTGGCCGTGGGGGACGCCGACGCCCCCGTCGTCATGATCGAGTACTCGGACTTCCAGTGCCCGTACTGCGGGAAGTTCGCCCGCGACACCGAACCGGAGCTGATCCGCTCCTACGTGGAGAAGGGAGTGCTGCGCATCGAGTGGCGCAACTTCCCGATCTTCGGCGAGGAATCGGAGCAGGCCGCTCGCGCCGCCTGGGCGGCCGGCCGGCAGGGCAAGTTCTGGGAGTTCCACGACCAGGCGTACAGCACGGAGCACAAGAAGAACACCGGCGCCTTCGCCACCGACAAGCTGACCGCCATGGCCACGGCCGCCGGGGTGACAGACCTCGACAAGTGGCGCGCGGACATGGACTCCAACGCGGCGGAAACGGCGATCCAGCGGGACCAAAACGAGGGCTACTCCCTCGGCGTGACCAGCACCCCCGCCTTCCTGATCAACGACGTTCCCGTCCTCGGCGCACAGCCGGTCGACACTTTCAAGCAGACCATCGAGGCAGCCGCGCAGGCCACCCGGTGAACGGAGACGCGAGCCTGCTGGCCGCCTTCCTCGGCGGCCTGCTGGCCCTGCTCAGCCCCTGCAGCGCGTTGCTGCTGCCGGCCTTCTTCGCCTACTCCTTCACCAGCCCGGCCAAACTGCTGCTGCGCACCGGCCTGTTCTATCTCGGCCTGTGCACCACCCTGGTGCCGCTCGGCGTCGCGGGCTCCTTCACCAGCCGTCTCTTCTACGGCCACCGTGACCTGCTGGTCACCATCGGCGGCTGGACCGTGATCGCGCTGGGAGCGGCCCAGATCCTCGGGCTCGGGTTCGGAGTGCGCCGGCTCCAGGAAGCCGCAGGTGCCCGCCGTTCCGGGTCGGGCCTCTCCGTCTTCGCCCTCGGCACCGTCTACGGCCTGGCGGGCTTCTGTGCCGGCCCCATCCTCGGCTCCATCCTCACCCTCGCCGCCCTGGGCGGCCGGCCCGCCCACGGGGGCCTGCTGCTCGCGGTCTACGCCCTCGGCATGGCCGTACCACTGTTCGCCCTGGCCCTGCTCTGGGACCGCTTCGACCTCGGACACAAACGCTGGCTACGCGGCCGCACCTTGCGGCTGGGCCGCTTCTCCTGGCACACCACCTCCTTCGCCGGCGGCACCCTCTTCGTTCTGCTCGGCGTGGTCTTCCTGCTGTTCGACGGCACGGCGGCCCTGCCTTCCCCGGTCAGCGTGGAGACGGAAGCAGGACTGGAAGAACACCTCGCACGCCTGGGGAGCTCCGTACCGGACCGCGTTCTGCTGTTCGTCCTGGCCGCGACCGCGGCGCTCACCGCCGTCGTCCTGCTGGCACGCCGGGACGGCCCCCGGCCGAAATCCCCTTCCGAACCGTCCCGGCACGACCTCTGAACCCGGCCCGTCCACCCCGCACGCCCTTCTCCCCTCTCGACACCCCCCACTCAGCCGAACCCGCCAAGGAGCGCCGACACGTGAGCACGCCACAGGACATAGCCCCGACGCCGTGGCAGGAGCAGGCCCGAGTGCGCGCGGTGCAGAAGCGCACGGTCCGGGTCCTGTCCGCGGCACAGATCGTCGGCGGGGTCGGGGTGGGTGTCTCGGTGTCGGCCGGCCCCCTGCTCGCGGAGTCCGTGGCCCGGAGTGAGACTTACGCCGGACTGGCGCGCACGGCGACCACAGCGGGCGCCGCCCTGGTCGGCATACCGCTCGCCCTCCTCGCCCACAGACGCGGTCGCCGGACCTCTCTCGGGGCAGGATGGCTCGTCGCCGCAGCCGGCGGGGGCCTGCTCATCGCCTCAGCGGTGAACAGGTCGATCCCTCTGCTGGTCGTGGGCATGCTGCTGTTCGGCGTCGGCAGCGCCACCAACCAGCAGAGCCGCTACGCGGCCGCGGACCTGGCAGCGCCGCACCGGCGGGCCCGCGCGCTGTCCATCGTGCTGTGGTCCACGACGATCGGCTCGGTGATCGGACCCAACCTCGCCGATCCCGGTGCCGCCGTGGCGTCGGCTCTCCACCTTCCGCGCCTGGCGGGGGCGTTCGTCCTGGCCACCGTCTGCACGGCAGCGGCATCGGCTCTGCTGTGGGGCCTGATGCGTCCCGACCCGCTCACGCTGTCCCGCCGTTACCAGGACGCCGACGCACCCGTGGAAGAGGACACGGCCATCCCGGCGGCACGAGCCGGAACCGCCGTGCGGAAGAAGGATTCGCAGAACGGGACTGTGCGCGCGGGCCTGCGGCACCTTCGCCACACCCCGCAGGCGGCCTTCGCGTTCGTGACCATCGTCGTGGCCCACACGGTCATGGCAGCGGTCATGACGATGACCCCGGTCAGCATGTCCGAGCACGGCCATGGGCTCACCGTTGTCGGCGTCACCATAAGTGGTCACCTGCTGGGCATGTACGCGTTCTCCCCGGTCGTCGGCCGGCTCTCCGACCGGATCGGTCACATGCCGACCATCGTGGCCGGGCAGGCGGTCTTCCTCGTGTCCGCCGCGCTGTCGGGCATGGGCCACAACTCGGTCGGCATGATGATGGCAGGGCTGTTCCTCTTGGGACTGGGCTGGTCCTTCAGCCTGGTGGCCGGCTCGGCCATGCTCGGCGAGACCACGCCCGTCGTCCTTCTGCCCGGCGTACAGGGCACCACGGACACCGCGATGAACGTCGTCGCGGCCGTGGGCGCCGGCCTCGCCGGGCCCTTGATGGGCTGGGCCGGCTTCGGCGTTCTGAACGCCGTCGCCGCCGTCCTGGTCCTGCCTGTGCTCGCCTTCTGGTCCGTCCTCGTGCGCGCACGCTGAATCGGCCACGGGCGTCAGCGTCCGGATGGCACCGCGTCCGCGGGCGGCCTCCGCCGCGCCTTCGCCCGGCCGCGTGCGGCCCGGACGCGGCCGGTCGCCTGGTACCAGGAGGCGGCCAGCACTACGGCGAGAGCGGCTTCGACCAGGTCACCGCCGTAGTACATGACTTGGGCTCCGGTGTGGAGGTCAGCGGTCGCGAAGGTGGTGCCGGGCGGCTCGACCGCGTACAGGGACTTGGCGAGGACGGCGTGCGCGGCGCCGGCGGCCAGCAGGGTCGTCCCGCGCGCGGTCGGGCTCCAGCGGCGGCGTACCGGGTCGAGCCGGCAGACCGCGAAGGTGAACAGCAGTCCGGCCGCCAGGACATGCAGGTGCACCGCCGCGTGCAGCCACGCATGGTGCTGCATGCCGGCGAACATGCCGGTCCGGTACAGCAGCCACAGCCCTCCGATGTCGAGCAGGGCTGCCAGCGGAGGGAAGAGAAGCCAGCCCGCGGCACGGGAGTGGGCCAGCGTCAGCAGCCCCCGACGCGCGATTCCGGGAGCCAGGGAGCGCAAGGCCAAGGTGAGGGGACGGGCCAGGACGAACAGGAGGGGAGCCGTCATACCGACGACCAGGTGCTGGACCATGTGGGCGGTGAACGCACCGCCCGGCAGCGAGCCCACCACCGCCCAGGCCAGGCCCGTGCCCCCGGCCGAGAACGACGCGTCGCGCCACCAGGGCCAGGCATCACCACGGCGCCGCAAGCGGGATGCAGCGGCCACGTAGAGGACGGCCGCCAACAGCGAGGCCGCTGCGGTGAGCAGTGCCACTGGGCCAGGCCCCGTCCCCGGGTCGGCGTGGACGTGCGCGAGGATCACGATGCCGTCGAGGCCCGGCCGTGGCGGGCCGCACGGACAGCCAGCCCCACTCCGATCAGCAGCAGCAACAGTCCGGCGAGATTCCACGCCCAGTCGTAGGGGGTGACGTCCACGCCGTAACGGATCTGGTGCAGGCGCAGCAGTTTGTGGTCCACGATCCCGTCGTACAGCTGGAAGGCGCTCAGGCCCAGGAAGAAGCCGGCCCAGGCGTGGGCCGGGGCCAGGGCCCGGCGGCGGCGCAGATCGGCGAAGAGGAAGAACCCCGCGACCAGGGCAATCAGCTCGGCGGTGTGCAACAGCCCGTCCGAGAGCAGTCCGACGCTGAGAGTGGAACGGTCGTAGAAGTGGTGCCAGCCCAGGATCTGGTGGAAGACGATCTCGTCGACCGCGGCCATCACCGCGATCCCGATCACCCCGCACACCACCATCGACCTGCGCGGCTCGGGCCGCGCTTCGTGCATCGCGGGCGGGTGGGCCGGTGCGCTCATGAGGCTGCCTCCTGACACGGACACGTCTGCTGCTTCGTACACCTACCCGTCGCACCGGACACGAGCCCGCCGCTCACCGCATCAGGGTGAGAGCCGCGGGACGAGGAGGATCGCGATGCCGGCCGACGGGTACCCGCGACGGCATGATGAAGCGCACACTGTGGCAGGGGCTCCTCGCCGACGCCGCCGAGGCTTGGTGATGACCCTCGGCGAGAAATTCGAACAGACCGTCACTCAACGGCCCGACTCCCATGTCCTCGCACAAATTCTCCAGCGCCTGACCGGCCTGCCCGAACATGCCGGCAAGCAGCCCGTGCCGGCGAACTGGGTCATGCACTTCGGCCAGGCCGCGCTCCTCGGCGTCCTGCGCTCGGTCATGGCCCCGGCCGACCTTCGCGGACCGGTAGCCTCTGCGAAGTTCACCGTGGTGCGCCTCACAAACGACCAGATCCTCGAGAACGCCACCGGCGTGGGCGCCCTGCCACCCACCTGGCCCCGGAGGGAACTCGTCATCGACGTCCTGCACTCCGGCCGCCACGCCCACATCAGCCCCCTGCCCCGCGAGGGCACTTACGGCAGGTAGCACCTGCTGCTCACTTCCTTCTCTCCGAGGCGGTGCGCTCCGGACGTCACCTGAGCCGTGTACCGCTGCCCTTTGGGCAACGACTCCTCCCTGCGGTGCCGGAGGCCGAAAGACAAGTCGTCGCGGTCGTACTGCCGGGTGGAACGCCGGGTTCGGCGACGGACCGCGCGGACAGTTGAGGAAGCAATGGATTCGGGCCCGGGACGACCGGCTTGACATCTCCGCGTCCCGCAGACGACGAAACTGGGAGAACAGCCCCATGTCCGAGGTGACCCCGGGCGCCAACGCGTGAGAGAGCCGCCGCACCGTACACACCCGCGTCGAGGGAACGGAGTCGAGGCGCTGGCCGCGCGTTGTCCGGGTCAGCCCAGGGGAAGGCCGCGGCCGTGGGCGGCCGAGGTCAGGACGGCACGGGCCGCGCGCTCGCCGGAGTGCAGAGCGCCCTCGATGTGCCCGGCGTGGTCGGTGGCCGTCTCGGTCGAGGCCCAGTGCAGCCGGCCGTCGAGTGCCGGCCACTGGTAGAGGTCGTGACCGAAGACGGAATAGTCGCCGAGGGCGTGCACGGAACGCGGGGCCGTCCAGGTCTCGCGGCTCCAGTCCTGTACGTACACGGCCTCGGGTGAGGCCGCGGCGGGCCCGAAGCACGCACCGAGTTGCGCGGCCACCGCGCTCTCGAAGCCCGGCCGGACGGTCCGGGCGTGCGCGAAGCCGAAAAGCGCCGCGGGACGTCCGTCGGCGCCGGACATGTCGTGGATCTCCTGGAGCGGTCCGATCCTGCTGAAGGCCGCGCCGGCGAGCCCGTCCTCGCGCCAGAAGGCGGTGGAGTAGCGGGCGACGACTTTGGCGACGGCCCCCATCCACACGGGAGTGGAGCGGGCCAGGCGGACGAGGTCGTCGGGCAGGGCGCCGGCGAAGTCGATGCGCTCCAGTGCCAGCGCGGGGGGTACGGCCAGGACAACCTGCGCGGCGCGGAAGGCCCGCTCCGGGGTGTGGACGTCGACTCCGTCCGCACCGGCGGGACGGATCGCGGTGACGGGCGTGTCCAGTAGTACGGCGTCCGGGGGCAGGCTCGTCGCGAGTGCCGAGGTGAGATGCTGCGCGCCGGCCGCGAAGCGGTAGGACGGAACGTCGATCATGTTGCCGGGGTACCGGTGGGCTCCCGACCGGTCGTGCAGGACGGCGTCCCCTGCCAGGTGCTGGTCGAAGACCTCGGCCCCGGTGCGGGCGGCCAGCGTGGCGACGCGCCGCTCCCCCGGCCAGAACCAGGTGGCCCCAAGGTCCAGGGCGCCGCCGTCGACGGGCTCGCTGAGCAGTCGGCCACCTACCCGCGTCCGTGCTTCCAGGCACAGGACCCTGTGCCCGGCTTCGTGCAATACGGTCGCGGTGGTCAGCCCGGCCGGGCCGGCGCCGACCACGATGACGTCATGAGTGCCGCTGCTGAGCATGGCGGGTTCCCTTCGGGACGGTGGGGGACCGCCCGGCACGCTGCCTGCGCGACGGGCGGACGGGAGAGGTCCGGTGAGGTCAGGACACCTGGGACGGGTCCAACACGATACGGAACCGGGGTGCCGCGGAGCGCAGGCGTGCGACGGCCGCGCCGACCTCCCGCAGCGGCATCCGCTCGATCATGGGCCGGACTCCGTTGGCGACGGCGAAGGCCATGGCCTCCTCCGTGTCCCGTGCGCTGCCGGTCAGGTGCCCGGTCACGCTCACTCCCTGCCCCACCAGCTGGCTCACCGGGAGGCACAGGGAACCGTCGTCCACGCCCACCAGCGTCAGCCGGCCGTGCGGCCGCAGTCCGGTGACCAGTTCGCCCAGCGCGTCGGTGGTGGAGGCGGTGCAGATGATGTGGTCGGCACCGCCGAGGGCCGCGAGGACCGCACCGGGTGCCTCGCGCGTGCTGTCGACGTAGTGCCGGGTGCCGAGTCCGCGCGCCAGTTCCTCGCGGTCGGCGCCGCGGGCGACGGCAACCGTCTCGTATCCGAGCCGGGCCGCGAACTGTACGGCGAGGTGCCCCAGCCCGCCCAGTCCGAAGACGGCGACCCTGCCCCCGGTCCGCGTACCGGCGTTGCGCACGGCGTTGAAACTGGTCACACCCGCGCAACCGAACACCGCCGCGTCGAAGAGGTCCAGGCCATCGGGGACGCGCGCCAACGCGTCGGCCGGCACGATGATGCTCTGCGCCCAGCCGCCGGGGTAGGACAACCCGGGCACCTTCCGCTCGGGGCAGTACAAGACGTCACCGTCACGGCAGAAGGCGCAGTGCCCGCAGCTGCCGCCGAACCAGCCGACGGCCACCCGCTCCCCGACCGGCCAGCCGCGCACCCGGTCACCGACCTCGGTGACGACGCCGGCGACCTCGTGCCCGGGCGTCACCGGTGCGTCCGCGTGCGCCTTCGGGGCCCTGGCCGTGCCAATGTCAGCGTGGCACACGCCACTGGCCAGGACGGACACCCGGACCTGATGCCCTTCCAGTGGGACAGCGGCGACGGCGGACGGAACCAACGGCCCGTCCGGCTCGGTCACGACCATGGCGACAGCGGGATCCGACACAGTGCACTTCCTGGAAGAACGCAGATGAGTGTTATAAGGGTGAATGATGACGAGGTCATCGGCGGCCCACCGTAAACGGTGGTGAGCCGCAGCGGTAGGCGACTTCAGTGAATGAGGCGATAAGCGATGGCTATGATGGAACGACTGAATGTCGAAGGTCTCCGCTACGCGCAGGCGGTCGCCGAGACCCGTTCCTTCAGCGCGGCGGCGCGGGCGTACGGCGTCACTCAGCCGGCCCTGTCCAACGGCATCGCGAAACTGGAGGAACGACTCGGGGAGAGGCTCTTCGACCGGTCCCCGCGGGGCGTGACACAGACCGCGTTCGGCAGCCGGGTCCTGCCGCTCATCGAACGTGCTGTCACCGCCCTCGACGCCGTCACCGCGGAGGCCCGACGGCTCACCGAACCGAACGACCAGAAGATCCGCATGGGCGTCTCACCGCTCATCGGCCCGCACCTGGTGGCCCGCGCGTTCAGCGCCGTCCGCGACCTGCCCACGCCCCGCGATCTCGTCCTGCGCGAGGCCAACATGCAGGACCTGCGCGACGGACTGCTGGCCGGTCAGCTCGACCTGATCCTGATTCCGGCCGTGACCGCGATGCCACGCTTCGAGCACCGGGTCATCGATGTCGAGCCCATCGTCATCGTCGGCACGGCCGCCGACGACGGCACCTCGCTCGAACTCACCGATGCCGGGAACGAACAGTTCATCCTCGTGCCGGACGCCTGCGGACTGACCACGTTCACCACCCAGCTCTTCCACGCCAACGAGGTACCGCTGCACACCTATCCCGGGGAAGCGGCCAGCTATCGGGTCCTGGAGGAATGGGCCGCTCTCGGACTGGGCTCGGCCATGCTCCCCCAGTCCCGGCTCACTTCCCCGGCCGTCCCTCACCGCCCGCTGCTGAACGCGGGCCGGGAGGTGCAGATCTCCTTCGAGGCCGTGTGGAACCCGGACTCGGCCCTGCACACGGACCTCACCCTGCTCGCCCAGCAGCTCGACGCACCCCGGTGACCCATACAGATTGCTTATGTGAGGATTCAACAGTCTCCCCTACCGGATGCCATAACGCCTGCCTAACTTGGCGGTGTACAGCGACTACGTCGAGTTGGAAAGGCATACATAATCGTGGCCTATCTTGAAATCACGCTTTCCGTGGACCCCGCCAACCGTCCTGCGGCGGCAGCCGTCTACGAGAAGTACAAGCAGCAGTTCCTTGACGGCGTCACCGGCGCCACCAGCAAGGAGCTCCTGATCCGGGACGAGGATGTCCAGGTGCTCCACGGCTTCCGATCGGTGGCGGACGCCCGCGCGTACCTGGACAGCGAACTCTTCACACGGGACGTCGTGGGTGAACTCGCCCCCCTGCTGTCGGCCGACCCGGACGTACGGGTCTACGACACCGTCTGACATCCCCGTTCTGTGTAAGGAGCACAGTGTGAGCACCGTGCGAGTCACCCCCTGGCAGGAAGACGACGTTCCGTCTCCCCCGTCCGAGCTGCTCGCGGGCATGCGAGGCCGCCGCCCCGATGGCGAGCTGATCGGTATCGACCGCGTACTGCTGCGGAGCGTTCCGCTCGCCACAGGATGGAACGGCCTGCTGGGCCGGGTCCGCGCCGGGTTCGACCTCAGTCTGGAGTACCGCGAGCTGATCATGCTCCGGGTGGCCGCCCTGAACAGGGCGGAGTTCGAATGGGGCGTGCACTACCCCGCGTACCTGAAGGCGGGCGGAACCGATGAAAAGAGCAAGGCCCTTCGGGAAGAGGACGCGGACAGCGCGCTCTTCAACGAGGAGGAGCGGGCTCTGATCACCCTCACCGACCAGTCCACACGTCGGGTCGAGGTGGACGCCGACGTCATCGAACACCTCAAGCGTCTGTTCGGCGAGGCCCGGACGGTGGAGGCGGTCGCCACGGTCGCGGCGTACAACATGGTCTCCCGCTTCCTGGTGGCGCTGGCCATCTGATCCGGGCGGCGCCACGGCGACGCATCATGTACTGGCCGCCGACTTCGCGGCGGTCGGTACGGGTGCCCGGACCCGTCCACCTGCGCGAGATGGCCTCGCAGGCGGGACGCACCGTGGAACGGTCCTGCGCCGCGTGCTGTCCGTGACTCGACGCGGCCATGGGCGGTAGTCGATGAAACACTTGCGTTTCATCGACTACCGCCCTAGTTCCCGTGCGGGACCGTTTCACTTCATTCAGGATGCGTCTGTGGCCACGGACGAGGCCGCCGCCCCGTCAAGTGGCCGCGGGTCACCGCGGAGCGCGAGCGGGAGGTGCTGGCCGCCACCCTCCAGGCGCTCAGCGACACCGGTTACAAAGCCCTGTCCATGGAGGACGTGGCCGCGCGCGCCCACTGCAGCAAGGCGACGCTCTACCGGCTCTGGCACAACAAGGCCGGTCCGGTCTCCGCGGCGATCCGCAGCAGCGGTCCGGGACGTCCCGCAGAGGTGGACACCGGAAGCCTGTGGGGCGACATGATCACTGTGGCCGAGCGCCTGGCTCAGCATGCGACGGAGGACAGCAGGCTCTACGCGGCCCTGAGCCACGCCATCCTCACCGACGACGAGCTGGCCGCCGCCGTACAGACGGCGCTGTTCCGGCTGGCCGACGCGGCCGACTCCATCGCCTCCGGTGCCCGGCAGGAACGGCTGCCCACCTACGGCAGGCACAACGAGACCGACCGCCTCGCCGTCGCGGTCAACAACGCCTTCGACGTGCAGCGGCGCGCGGAGGAGAACATCCGCAACTTCGCAGCCGACGCCTCGCACGAACTGCGCACCCCGCTGGCCACCGTCTCCGGCTGGCTGGACCTCTACCACCAGGGCGCCCTCGACGACCCGGCCCGGCTCCAGCGGGCCCTGGAACGCGTGGACGGCGAGGTCGGCCGGATGCGCCTGCTGGTCGAGGAACTCCCCCTGCTGGCCCGCCTGGACGCCGGCCGTCCCCTGGCGGGCGACCCCATCGACCTGCGCCGGCTCGCGACGGACGTCGTCCAGGACGCCCAGGTCATCGCCCCCGGCCGCACCATCCGGCTGCCCGCCCCCGACCCCGTGCACGTCACCGGGGACGCGCCCCGGCTGCAGCAGGTCCTCAACAACCTGATCGGCAACGCCCTCCAGCACACCCCGGCCGACGCCGCGATCGACGTCACCCTCCCCGGCGGTCGCGACGGCCGGGCCGTCCTGCGGGTCGCCGACTCCGGGCCGGGCATCGCCCCCCAGGATTTGCCCCGCGTGTACGACCGGTGGCCAGGCCGGCCAGGGCCGCTGGGTTTCGCACAAGGGCCGTGACCTCGTCACCGTGGTCGAGGAGGTGGCGGCCGGTGGGGCCTGTCGCTCCGAGGATGAGCATTTTCATGGCGGGGAACCCCTCCGGGCGGGATCGACGGATTGCCGGATCGATGGGTTGATGGGGCAGTGGGGTCTGCGCACCGCCGCACAGGGCTTCGTGAGCGGCCAGACAGCCGACGGTTGCCCGGTGGAACCCTCGTCGTCGGGCCTGTCGCGCGCAGTGCGACTTCCTTCACGAACACCGCGGCCCCCGGACAACTGCGGTGGAGCCGAACTCGCCGTCCGCCACCTGCTGCCGACCGGCAGGCAACGCATCGCCTGCATCTTCGGCCCGCAGCGCGAAGAGGCCGCCAAGCTCAAGACGGCCGCGACGCAGGAGGTTCCGGCCGAGAGCGGGCTCGAACTGGTGGCCGAACCGCTGTACGGAGAATGGAGCGAGGAGTGGGGACGACAAGCCGCTCTCCAACTGGCCCACAACGGCGTCGAGACCGACGGCATCGTCTGCGGCAACAACATGATCGCCCGCGGCGTCACCAGCACACTGCAGGCCCTCGGCATGACGGTCCCCGACGACATCGGCGTCATCGGTTTCGACAACTGGAGCGTCATGGCCGAGGGCAACCGCCCCCGCCTGTCGACCATCGACCTCTGCCTCCCGGAAGTCGGAAGGAAAGCGGCGGTCCAGATGGTCCGCGCCATCCGAGGAGACGATGTCGTGAAGGGCAGCACGGTCATCGAGTGCCGGCTCGTACCCCGCGAGTCCACCGCACTCCCGTCGAGCGGGCGCGGGGAACGAGCCCGGCGCACACCCGCCTGATTGATGCCCCGCCGCTGCCCGGTGGTTGTGCCCTGCGGGACTCGTACGTGCCCGGGACCCATGTCAGTGACAGGTGCGGGGCGGGCACGACCTCGAGGACTCCCGGGCGGTGGTGCCGACCTCCGGTGATGAGCCGACCCTCACCGTTGACGTACCGCCGGCCACCGTCGCACGTGTCGTCTTCCGACTGCGCCGAAGGCGTCAACTCCAATAACGCCATGGTTTTCTTGCACGCCGACGGTCACCCGGCAGGCACCCTCATACCGGCCGCGTGACGCTCCCGCCGCGGGAGGGGAGCGTCACGCGTGTGCGTAGAGTCCGGTTCAGCGGATGGTGAGGACTCGGCGTGCGATGACATCGCGGGACGAACGCGCCGCCTCAAAGGCATACGGCCCGGGTACGAGCGTCCAAGTGCCCGCCTTCCAGACGGTGAGGTCCTGCGCGGGGACGGTGATGCGGAGCTTCCGGGATCCCGCCGGCGGAAGCGTGACCTTCTGGAAGGCGACCAGGCGGCGCGGTTCCGCCGATGCCGCTGTCGGCAGGGTGGCGTACACCTGGACGACGTCGGTGCCCCGGCGCCGTCCGGTGTTGGTGACGGTGACGGTGAGCGTGACGTTCCCGGCCGCCGGGTCGTAGGAGGCTTCGAGGGAGCCGTGGGCGAAGGTGGTGTAGGACAGCCCGTGGCCGAAGGGGAAGCGGGGCTGCTGCCTCTTGGCGTCGTAGTAGCGGTAGCCCACGGCGATGCCCTCGTCGTAGGAGACGGTGCCGTTCGTGCCGGGGTAGGAAGCGGTCGTGGTGCCCGGTCCTTGGCCGGCGTCGGCGGGGAAGGTGACAGGCAGGCGGCCGGAGGGGTCGCTGTCGCCGAAGAGGACGGCGGCGAGGGCGGTGCCCATGCCGCGGCCGCCGTACCACGCCTGGATCACGGCCTCCACGTCGTCCAGCCAGGGGGTGGCGGCGGGTCCGTCGGTGTTGAGCACGACGATCGTGCGGGGGTTGGCGGCCGCAACGGCTGAGATCAGCTGGTTCTGGTCGCCGGGGAGTTCGAGACGGTCGTGGTCCATGGCCTCGCCGGCGACCCGGTTGACGAAGACGACCGCGGTGTCGGCGGCGCGGGCCGCGGCCACGGCTGCGGGGATGAGCGAGTCGGGCTGCCAGCCGAGGGTGAGGCCGCAGGTGCCGGGCTCTGCGGTGGCGTTGGTATAGGTCAGCTCCACGGTGACGGGGCGGCCCGCGGTCAGTTCGGCGATGCCCTGGAGCGGATAGTCATAAGGACCGAGGAAGAAGCGGCGCATCTGCCGGGTACCGGAGACGACCGTCCTGCCGTCGATCTTCAGCGACGCGGTTCCAGCGGGCAGCAGGGAGAAGCGGTGCAGGCCCGTGACGGTCGGCACCAGGGTGCCGGTCCACTTCGCCGACCACACCTCGGGCAGGCCCTCGACCGGCGCGGTGGTGAAGTCGACGGTCGCGTCGGTCCGGGTCGTGACCGGTGTGCCGCTGGCGTCTGCGCCCGCGTGGTAAGCGCCGGTCAGGCCTGCTGCTCCGGTGGCGGTGCGCAGCACGCTCGGGGGGATCGTGGCGAGGGGGACGTCGCCCTTGGTGCCCTGTGCGTGGGTGACCTCGACAGAGCCGCCGGCGCGGGTGCGGATCGCCTGCAGAGGCGTGCTCCAGGTCCCGGGGTCGACGAAGGTGGAGCCGGCCACGCCGGGGAAGGCGTCGGTGCCGGCGGGGCCGATGACGGCCAGGGACTTCAGCGACGCGGGGAGCGGCAGTGCCGAGGAACGGTTGGCGAGCAGCACGGTGGAGGCGACCGCGGCCTCGTGGGCGAGGTTTTTGTGCTCCTCGGTGCTGACGTCGTCGGCGGGGGTGGGGACGGGGTGGTCGATGAGGCCGCATCCGAACATCGTGACGAGGATGCGGCGGGCCGCGTCGTCGAGACGTGTGCCGGGAATCGCGCCGCCGGTGAGGGAGCCCGCCGGAATCTTGACTGCGCCGGGACCGAGTCCTGCGAGGTCCATGCCGGCGCGGGCGGCGGCGACCTGGTCGGCGCCCGCCCAGAAGTCCGGCACGGTGTAGCCCTGGAGACCGATCCGGTTCTTCAAGTCGTCGAACAGGGCGGGATGTTCGGTTGCGAAGGTGCCGTTGATCTTCGGGTAGGCCATCATCACGGAGGTGACCGGTGCGGCTGCGATGACACGGCGGAAGGGCGCCTGGTAGATCTCGTGCAGGGCGCGGTCGGAGACTTCGGTATCGGTGAAGAAGCGGTTGGTCTCCTGGGTGTAGGCGGCGAAGTGCTTGACGGTGGCCGCCACGTTCTGGCTCTGCATGGCGACGGTGAGGGCCGCGCCGAGGCGGCCGGCCAGCAAGGGGTCCTCCCCCATGGCTTCGGCCTGGCGGCCGAAGTGCCAGGTGCGGGTGATGTCGACGGTGGGGCCGAGGAGGTTGTTGTAGCCCTTGGCGCGGCCCTCCACGCCGATGGCGCGCCCGATGCGGCCCGCCAGGTCCTCGTCGAAGGTGGCCGCCTGTGCCACGGGCACGGGGAAGGCGGTCACACCCTTCTCGCCGCGCAGCCCCGCCGAGGCGTCGACCATGGCGAGGGCCGGGATGCCCAGGTGGGCGACGGCGGCGAAGTCGCACCGGACGAGGGCCTCCTTCTCGGCGGCCGTCATCCGGGCGAGCAGCGCGTCCGCCCGGTCTTGCGGGCCGGGGCCGGAGGCGGCGGCCGCCTGGTTGCCCATGGCCGGGGCCATGCTCACGGCCAGGGCGGTGAAGGTGGCGGCAGAGAGAAATGTTCGTCTGTTCACAGCGGCTCTCCGGACGAAGATGACGGCTGCTCGACGCGCCGTCGCGGGAGTGGGGGAGGCGAGGCCGGCCGAGGGGTCAGGTACACGGCCGGCCTCAGTTCGATGAGGCTTTGAATACGGTGACGCACGGTGCGCACCCAAAAGGACGCACCCTCTTTTTCACTTCTTTCGAGACAACGGCTGCCGCGTCCCACGGCAACGGTTCCAGTGCCCGTTGGCACCGTCTCGCGAAGCGTTTCATCCAACGAACGGGAAAACTATGGCTTGTCGTGTCACAGGTCAACCCTCGTACAGCACTCTCCCAGGCAACCTCCATGACCAGCGAATATCGGCCGATTCAAGTTGAAAGGCGTTTTGAAATTTCAATTGAACGACCACGCAAGGCACCCTTTTATCGACGCAATGGATGGGAGTCATTCACTGGACGAATACGGAAGCTCCCGTATTCCTCTTGAAAACAGCAGAGCCCGGCGCGTTCAGTCACGCGCCGGGCTCTGCTGTCGGGTGGAACGGCCGCTCAGGCAGCCTCTGTGGCGAGTTCCACCGTGTCCAGGAGGTGCTCGCCCGGCCCCAGGTCGACCGGGGCGCAGCCGGGGAGTTCGGCGATGGCTGTGCAGCCTTCCGGCACCGTGATACGGGCCGTCAGTCCGGTGGCCCGGAGTTCCCAGGACAGCGACGCCGTTCCGTAGGGCGTGTCGTGCCGGGTGCGGGCCCAGGTGATGCCGCCACCGGGACGCGGCCGGAAGGCGATGGAGCGGTAGCCGGGCGCGGTGGCGGTGATGCCGCCGACGACGCGGTGCAGCCAGTCGGCGACCGCACCGAGGGCGTAGTGGTTGAAGGAGGTCATGCCGCCGGGGTTGAGGGTGCCGTCGGGGCGCATGCTGTCCCAGCGCTCCCAGATGGTGGTGGCGCCCATCGCCACGGGATAGAGCCACGAAGGGCACTCGGTCTGGAGGAGCAGGCGGTAGGCGACGTCGAGGTGGCCGGTGCCGGTGAGGGCGTCGCAGATGAGCGGGGTGCCGACGAAGCCGGTGGCGATGCGGGCGTCGTCCTCGGCGATCAACTGGGCCAGGCGATCGCCGGCCGCCTGCCGTTGCTGCGGTGTCAGCAGGCCGAAGGCGAGGGCGATGGCATAGGCGGTGGCACTGTCACTCGTCATGCGCCCGGAGGGCAGGACGTACCGGCGCCGGAAGGCGTCGGCCACTTCGTCGGCCAGCGCAGCGTACCGCGTCGCGTCGGCGCTGTTCGCCAACTCTGCGGCGATCAGGGCGAGGTGGCGGGCGGAGTAGGCGAAGTAGGCGGTGGCGACGAGGTAGCGGTCGGTGCGGCCGGCGGCCGGGTCGTCGGGCGGGGCGGCCGGGTCGAGCCAATCGCCCAGCTGGAAGCCGGTGTCCCACAGGCGGCTCGGGCCGGCGAGACGCTCGACGAGGTCGACCCACGCCCTGGCCATCGGGTAGTGGCGGCGCAGCAGGCCGAGGTCGCCGAAACGCTGGTAGAGCGTCCAGGGGGTGAGGGTCGCCACGTCGCCCCAGGCGGCTCCGGGATGGATCGGCGTCCACATTGGCTCGCCCGGGATGACGGGCACGTACCAGGGGATCGTGCCGTCGGGCAGTTGTTCCAGACCGACGTCGGTGAGCCAGGAGTCGAGCATGCCGGCGCAGTCGTAGAGGTAGCTCGCGGTGGGGGCGAAGACCTGGATGTCGCCGGTCCAGCCGAGGCGTTCGTCGCGCTGCGGACAGTCGGTGGGCAGGTCGACGAAGTTGCCGCGCATGCTCCACACGACGTTCTCGTGCAGGCGGTTGACCATCGGGTCGCTGCACTCGAACCAGCCGGTGCGGCGCATGTCGGTGTGGTGGACCCGGGCCGTGACCGCCTCCGGAGTCAACTCACCCGGCCATCCGGTGACTTCGGCATAGCGGAAACCGTGGAGGGTGAAGCGGGGCTCCCAGGTGAGCGGGCCCCCTCCGGAGAGGATCAAGGTGTCGGTCGCATACGCCTCCCGCAGCGGCCCGGTGGCAAGCTCACCGTCCTGCAGGACCTCGGCGTGCCGGATCGTGATCTCCGCGCCCTCCGGGCCGTCGACGGTGACGCGGAGCCTGCCGACCAGGTTCTGCCCGAAGTCGAGCAGGTGGCGGCCGTCGCCGGTGCGGGTGACGGTGACCGGGGTGATCTCCTGGGTGCAGCGCACCGGTGGTCCCAGCGGGGCGACGAGAGTGGCCGGGTCACGGATGCCGGTGCGCACGGGGGTCCATCCGGCATCGGATGCCTGTGGTGTCGCCCAGCGGGGATCGTCGAGCCGGGCGTCGAAGGTCTCCCCCTCGTACAGACCACTGGTGAGGATCGGTCCGGGGGCGGCGGTCCAGGAACCGTCGGTGGCGACGACGGTGGTGGTGCCGTCGTCGTAGGTCACCTCCAGTTGGGCAATGAGGGACTGGTCGGTGCCGTAGATGTTGCGGGTGCCGCCGTCGAAGCCGTACTTGCCGCGGTACCAGCCGTCGCCCAGCCACGCGCCGATGGTGTTGGCACCGGTGGTGAGCTGGCCGGTGACGTCGTGGGTGCGGTAGCGCAGCCGGTGCGGGTAGACCGTCCAGCCGGGGGCCAGGATCTCGTCGCCGACGCGGTGGCCGTTGATCTCCACCTCGTACAGGCCGTGGGCCGTGACGTAGAGGCGGGCGCGGGTGACGGGCCTCTCGAGGCGGAAGTCCTTACGGACCCGGGCCGGGCGGCGTTCCGCTTCCGGGTCCTCGTCCCAGCCGGCGCCCACCGGGACGGCTTGCCAGTCGGCGGGCCTCAGGAGCCCGGCTTCGGCAGTGCTCGGTTCACTCCACGCCGACGGCTCGTCGGCGTCCGGGGTCCAGACGCGGACGCGGACCGTCACGCGTTCACGGGAGGCCAGCGGCTCACCGGGCCAGGCCACCAGGACCTGATCGGCGCTGTTGACGCGTCCTGTGCGGTACACGTCGTCAGAGCGGTCGAGTCGCAGCTCGTACGCCTCCTGGCGGCCGGCACCCGGGGACAGTGTCCAGGTGAGGCGGGGAGCGGTTACTCCGATGCCGAGTCCGTCCGGAAGATGTTCGAAGGACACCGGAGAAGGCTGAGGGGGCAGCAAGGGAAACCTTTCGTCACGTACGCGGGGCGGTAGGACTGACTCGTGGTCAGCCCTTGACCGCTCCCGAGGTGAGTCCCTTCATGACCTTCTGGTTGAGGAAGAGGTAGATCAGGAGGGTGCCGAAGACGTTGATGCAGATGGCCGCGAACAGCGGCCCGTACTGGGTGGCGCCGAAGTCGCCGGTGAAGTTGAGCAGGCCGACCTGGATGGTGCGCAGGTCCTGGTCGTTGGTGAAGGTCAGGGCGATGAGCAGGTCGTTCCAGATGAAGAAGAACTGCACCAGGCCGACGGTGAGCAGGGCGTTGCGGACCAGGGGGACGCTGATGGTCCAGAAGGCGCGCAGGATGCCGGCGCCGTCGATGGTGGCGGCCTCGAACAGCTCACGCGGGACGTTGCGGTAGTAGGTGGCCATCATGAAGACGGTCAGCGGCAGACCGGTGCCGGTGTAGGTGAGGATCAGCGGCCACAGGGTGCCGGACAGGCCGGTCTGGAAGTAGACCGTGAACAGCGGCAGCAGGATCATCTGCGGCGGGACCATCATGCCCGCGAGGAAGATCAGCAGGGTGAGGCTGCGGCCCTTCCACACCATGATCTGCAGGGCGAAGCCGGCGGCCGTACCGAGGAGCAGCATCAGGGCGAGGGCGGGTATGACGGCGAGCAGGCTGTTCTGGACGTACAGGCCGATGTGGCCGGTCGTCCAGGCATCGGTGTAGTTGCCCCACTCCCAGGTGGTAGGCAGGCTCCAGGTGGAGTTGTTCAGATAGTCGTCGTTGGACTTCAGCGACGTCAGGAACATCCAGATCAGCGGGTAGATCTCGACGACCAGCAGCAGGCCGACGACGGCCTTCACCCACAGCCGGCTTCCGGGCCGGCGCCCGCGGGTGCGTGCGGCGGCACCGGACGGCCGGCGCCCGAGGCGGCTCGCGGAGCCCTTCACAGATGTGTCGATGGCCATGGGATCAGCCCTCCGTGGGGTCGCGCCGCGAGACGCGGTAGACGACCAGGCTCACCAGCAGGCAGACGACGGTGAGCAGCAGGGCGATGGTGCTGCCGTAGCCGTAGTCGCTGTAGGTGAACGACGTCTGGAACATGTACAGGGTCAGCGGGGTGGTGCCGGTGCCGGGACCACCGTTGGTGAGGGCGACGATGGAGTCGAAGACCTTCAGGGTGCCGTTGATGCTGAAGATCAGGGACGACATCAGCACCGGCAGCGACAGCGGCAGGACGATGTGGCGTACCAGCCGCAGGCCCGTCGCCCCGTCCAGGCGGGCGGACTCGAGGACCTCGTCGGGGATGTCGACCAGGCCGGCGAAGAGCAGGACGGCGTAGAAGCCCATGGAGCGCCAGATGTCCATGACGATCAGCACCCAGAAGGCGCTTCCGGCGCTGCCGAAGAAGTCGATCGAGTCGATACCGACGGCGTTCAGCAGGGAGTTGACGGGTCCGGTCTGCGGCGCGACCTGGAAGAACTTCTGGAAGAGCAGGCCGACGGCGACCGTGGGCAGCACCACGGGGAAGAACACCAGCGTACGGATGAGCGCCGAGGCACGCTTGAGGAAGAAGACGTACAGCAGCGCCAGCAGGTACCCGGCGACGACCTGCCCGGCGGTGACCACGACGGCGTACTTGAGGGTGAACCACAGGGCGTCGTGGACGGCCGGGTCGTCGAGGAGGCGGGAGAAGTTGGCGACGCCGTTGCCGGTGAAGCCTTCGATGGTGTTGCCCTTGGTGAAGGAGTACCCGAGTGACCACACCATCGGGACGAGCATGATCAGGGAGTAGACGAAGAAGGCGGGACCGAGCAGGATCGCGATGGCCCTGCGGTCACCGAGTACGCGGTGCATGGGTGGTGTCCACTTCGTTTCCGTTGAAGAGACCGGCCTGGTGGTGGCGGGCGCGGCGCACGCTGCGTGCGTCAGGAGGCCGCGTGCGCCGCCCCGGCCGGTCACTGGGCGGCGAGCGCGTCCTGGACGGTCTTCATGAACTGCTCGGGCTTCATGCTCCCGCTCACCAGGCTCGCCGCGTTGGTCTGGGACACGGTGGTGGCCTTGGTGCTGAACAGGGCCTCGAACCACAGCACGTTCTGCTTCGAGGCACTGATGGTGTCGCGGACCTGGGTGGTGACCTCGTTGGCGTCCTTCACCTCGGTGTTGACCTTGAAGCCGGAGATGGAGCCGTGGTCCTTCAGGGCGGTGCTGCCGTAGTTCTCCGCGATGCAGGAGACCCAGTCGCCGGTCTTCTTGTCGAAGGACTTGGCGCCGAGGGTGATGCCGAGACCGACGTTGGAGGGGTACTGGTCGACCGAGCCCTTGCCGCCGGGGACGGCCGGGAAGGGCATGAAGCCGACGTTCTCGGCGCCGACCTTGTTCTGCTTCTCGTCGGATATATTCGCCAGCGCCCAGCTGCCCATGTAGAACATGGCGGCCTCGCCGTTGAGGAACTCGTTCATCGCGGTGTCGTAGTCGATGGAGCCGACGCCCTTGCCGAAGTAGCCCTTCCCGCCGAGTTCGGCGACCTCCTCGGCCGCCTTCACGTACTCGGGGTCGGTCAGCTTCGCCTTGCCGTCGGCCACCTTCTGCAGCGCGTCCGGGCCGAGGCTGCGGTACAGGTAGCCGCTGATCAGACGGGTCAGCGGCCAGCCCTGCTGACCGGAGGCGGAGAACGGCTGGACGCCCTTCGACTCCAGCTTCGCCGCGGCCGACACCAGCTCCTCCCATGTGCCGGGCACCTTCAGGCCGTTCTCCTGGAAGAGCTTCTTGTTGTAGAAGATCCCCTCGATGTTGTACTCGTACGGCAGCACCTGCAGCTCACCGCCGTACAGCGCCTTGATCGTGGAGACGGCGGCCGGCTCCAGCTGGTCGAGGACGCCGAGGCCCTTCAGCTCCTTCTCCAGGTCGGCGACCTTGCCCGACTTCGCCAGCTGCTGGGTGAGCGCGGGAGCGTTGCCCGCCGCGAACTGCACCGGCAGGGCGTCCTGGCCGGCCAGCAGTTGCAGCTTCTGGTCCAGGCTCGCCTGCGGAACGGTCTCCACCTTCAGCGGCAGGGCCTCGTCCGCCGTCTTGCACGCACCCTTGGACATGGTGGTCAGAGCCGTCTTCACGGTGGTGTTCTCGGTGACGCTCAGGTAGCTGAAGTCCTCCGGCGCGGCCGAGGAACCGCCGCCGCTGCCGCCGCAGGCGGTGGCGAGCAGCGCGAGGGAAGCGGTGCCGGCGGTGAGCAGGCTCAGGCGCGCACGACGGGCACGGGGCAAACGTACGGACACGGAAGACTCCCAGGGATCTTGGAGAGAAAAGCAGAGGAGTGAAGTGCGGTGCCAGGGGCGACGAGCAGGCCCGACGGAAGGCGGGCGGAGAATGTGTAAAACGTTCTCTACGAGCAAGTGGGCAACACCCTGCACCTCTCCTTCAGTTCCGTCAAGACACAGCCACGTAACGCTGGAGTCACACGCGAGGAGACTTGACGACGCTCGGGGGCTACCATGTAGACCGTTACACCTACGCCTACAAGAACCGGAGCGCTGACGATGGACCGGGCTATGGCACCCCGACAGAACAGACGTGTGACCATCACCGATGTCGCCCGGCACGCGGGCGTGTCCACCGCCGCCGTCTCCAAGGTGCTGCGCAACGCCTACGGTGTGAGCCCGGCCATGCGGGAGAAGGTAACAGCAGCCATCACCGAGCTCGGGTACCGGCCGCACGCGGCGGCGCGCGGCATGCGCGGCCGGACGTACACGATCGGCGTCCTGCTGGACAACGTCCGCAACGCCTTCTTCGCCGACATCCTCGACGGCATCCAGGACGAACTGCGCACCAGCGAGTACACCGTGCTGATCGGCGCAGCCGGATTCGAGCCGGAGGAACAGGCCAGAACCATCCGGTCCATGGTCGACCGCCAGATGGACGGACTGGTCCTCATCGCGCCGGGAACCCCGCGCGACGAGATCCTCACCACGGCCGCCTCGACACCGACCGTGGTCATCGGCCACCACGACGCCGCGGACAGCCACGACTCGGTCGTCGACGCCGACGACATCGGCGCCGGTCTGGTCGTCGACCACCTCGTCTCGCTCGGCCACCGGGACATCGCCCTGGTGTCGGCCCCCGGCACCAAGGCCAACCGGTGGAAGCGCACTCCCGAGATCGTGCTCAGCGACGGCTACCTGGACGCCATGCAACGGCACGGCCTGACGGAGTACGCGCGCGTGCACCATGCCGCGTACTCCGACGACGGCGGGTTCAAGGTGGGCATGACCCTGCTGACGGCCGACCGCCCGCCGACCGCCGTCATGACCGGCGCCGATGTCGCCGCCCTGGGCATCTACCGCGCGGCCCACGAACTCGGCCTGCGCATTCCGGACGACCTGTCGCTCGTCGGCTACAACAACACCGCGCTGGCCGCCCTGGCCCCCGTCCAGCTCACCAGTGTCGACCAGGCCGGCCACACCATGGGCTCCGCCGCCGCCCGCATGCTCATCGAACGCGTGGAAGGCCGGCGGGACCGGGCCATGCAGACGACGATGACGCCGCGGCTGGTGGAGCGCGGCAGCACCACGGCCCCGCGGGCCCGTTGACCCATGGGCCGGCATGCACCCGCCGCGACTCGCGGGGCGGGACACGGTCGTGACACCGTCATGGCCCGGGACGGCACTGCGCGCCGCAGAGTAGGCATCAAGGACGTCGCCCGAGAGGCCGGTGTCTCGCTCGGCACCGTCTCCAACGTGCTCAACCGTCCCGAGATCGTGGCCGAGTCCACGCGGACACGGGTCCTCGACGTGATCGACTCGCTGGGTTACATACGCGCCGAAGGGGCACGTCAACTGCGCGGCTGGACCTCGCGCGTCATCGCCGTCCTGGTCCACGACCTGGCCAACCCGTTCTTCACCGCCCTGGCCACCGGCGTGGAACAGGCCGCGCGCGAAGCCGATCTCGGCGTGATGGTCTGCACCGGCGCCCGCGATCCCGCGGAAGCCGCACGCCACCTGGCGCTGATCACCTCCCACCAGGTCCGCGGCGCCGTGCTGACCTCGGGTGAGGGGGTCGGTCGCACCGTGGCCGCCTTCCGCCGCAACGCGGTCCCCTTCGTCGTGGCCGACCAGAACGCGTCCCAGCCCGGCGCCTGCTCCGTCGGGATCGACGACGTCGCGGGAGGCCACGCGGCGATCCGCCACCTGATCGAGCGAGGACACCGCTCCATCGCCCACGTCAGCGGCCCCGACCGTCTCCAGCAGGTACGGGACCGGCGTCGGGGTGCCCTCGGCGCCGTCGCTGCGGCCGGCCTTCCGGCGGCCTCGCTGCGGGACGTGCCGTGCCCGGCCCTCACCGTGAACGCCGGCAGGGACGCCGGACACCGCATCCTCGGCCTGCCCACCCGGCCGACCGCCGTCTTCTGCGCCAACGACCTGCTCGCCCTGGGGGTGATGCAGGCCCTGTACGAGGCCGGGCTGCGGGTGCCGGACGACATCGCGGTCGTCGGCTACGACGACATCGAGTTCGCGGCGTCCGCCGTCGTCCCGCTCACCTCGGTGCGACGGCCCGCCGCCGCCATGGGCCGGCAGGCCGGCCGCCTGCTCGTCGAGGACACCGGCCGCGGCACCGTTCACGAGCACGTCCACGTCGTGCTGCAACCGGAACTGGTCGTGCGCCGGTCGTCCATGGGGACGCCGGCGCGGTGACGCGGGCCGGTCAAAGCCGTTCGGGAACATGGTGGGGCAGGGCTCGCGAAGCGCGGCTGGTGAGGAGTACCAGCAGGACCGAGACCAGCAGAGCGGCCAGGCCGAGCAGTCCGACGGCCCAGGCCAACGAGCCAAGGGCTCCCTTGCCAACGAGCAGGACCAGCGGGCAGACGAACTCGCCGAGGAAGAAGGCCGCCATCCACAGGCCGGTACCGCGCCCCCGGTCGGCGAAGCCGAGGCGGGACATGGCCAGCGTCAGCAGCGACGGCAGAAGCAGCCCCGTGCCCACGCAGTTCACCACAACCCCCGCGATCAGCAGGGGCAGACTGTCGGCGACGCCCATGACGAGGAAGCCAACAGCACACAGCAGGAAGAGAGCCGGCAGCCGGCGGCGTGGCCGGTCGGTGAGCCGGGTGAAAAGAACGGAGCCGAGCACGGTGGCGGCGCTGGCAGCCGCCGTGACCGCGCCTATCACACCGGTGGAGTGCACACCCAGGTCGTCGAGGAGGTACGACATCTGCACCGGCACGGTGTAGAAGACGACCGCGCCGAACACGGTCAGCAGGCAGATGCCGGCCATGCGCCGCACCGGGAAGGGCCCCGTTCGCTTGCGGCGTCCTCCTCGCTCGACGGGCGCCCGGCTGCGGGTGCTGGGACCGGCAGCACCCGTGCCATGGCAGGGGCGAGCAGCAGACCCACCGCGTACAGCCAGAAGGGCGCACGCCAGTCGGCCGCCCCGAGGGCACCGCCGAGCAGGAAGAAGACCGTGGCGGACACCGATGCACACATCGTCTGCAGAGCGAGGTACCGGTCACGGAGCCTGCCGGTGTAGTAGTCACCGATCAGAGTGGTGCAACAGGTCATGATCGCTGCTTCGGCAACGCCCACCAGTACGCGACTCGCCAGGATGCCGTACAGCGAGTCCAGCCACAGCGGCACCGTGCCGAACAGCGCGTACAGGACCGTGGCCGCGACCAGCAGCCGCTTGCGGCCGAGCCGGTCGACGACGACACCCGCGAAGGGCGCGAGCAGGGCCAGTGACAGCGCCGGGACGGTCAGCACCAGGAGGACCAGCGCCACGTGACCGGGCGCGGTCTCGAAATGCTCCTGCATGCGCGGCAGGACCGGAGCGAGCAACACCGCGCCGAGGACGGGTAGACAGCTGCCGGCCATCAGCAGGACGGCGGGCAGCCCGCCCCGCGCGGTGGGGGTCTCACCGCGGTCGAGGGAGGGCGAGACGGCGGAAACAGGCATGGCGGCGCTCCGGGGCAGACGGCGGGAAGGCGGCACCTCGACGCGGACGGGTCCCGCTTTCAGGGAACTCGGCGCATGGGCGGGGGACGTGCCACGACTATGCGGGCCGGGCACCGACCTGCCCACCCCTGCGGCGATCCGCGTTTTGAATGACGTCGATCCAGGCCGTGGATAGCGGCGGTGACGGCCTGCCGTGAGGCCGCCGGAGGGCTCCCGGACGCTGCGTCCGCCGGGCCGTGGTCACCTCCCGGGAGCCTCACCCAGTCGTCTGCCGACCCGGGCGGCCGTCTCCCGCAGCCAGATGTGGGCCGCGTCATGGGTGTGCACGGGGTGCCACCACAGCGCCTCCCGCAGCGGCACCGCCTCGTACGGCGGCTCCATGACGCGTACGGCGGTGAGCGGTGCGAGGAGTCGGGCCAGGCGGGCCTGGACCAGGGCGATGCGCCGGGTGCCGGCCACCAGCAGCGGCATGATCTGGAAGCTGTCGACGGACACCTCGACCCGGGGTTCGATGCCGAGCATGCCCAGCTGGCGCACCGCCGGGGCGTCGTAGGTGCGCTGGTAGGTGACCCAGGGCAGCCGGGCGAGGTCCTGGTGGGTGAGGCGGTCGTCGACGCTGGGGTGGTCGTCGGCGACGAGGAAGACCCAGCGGTCGTCGTAGAGGTCGGTGGCGGGGAAGTCGCTGATGACGCCGTGCGGCATGAGCAGTCCGTCGGTGGTGCTCAGCAGCGTGTCCGTGGCGTCCACCACCGTGGTCGGAGTCTGTGCGAACCGCAGGCGGATGCCGGGGGCCTCTTCGTGGACGACGCGGGCGAGTTCGGCTCCGAAGACGGCCACAGCGTAGTCGGAGGCGATCAGCTTGAACTCGCGGGTCTCCTTGGCGGGGTCGAAGGCGGCCTGGCTGGCGAAGAGGCGTTCCAGCAGGTCGTAGGCGGTGGAGGTGCGGTCGAGGAGGACCTGGCCGAGGGCGGTGAGCTCGTAGTGGCCGCCGACGCGGGCGAGCAGCTCGTCGTCGAAGTGACGGCGGAGCCTGGCCAGGGCGGCGCTCATGGCGGGCTGGCTGAGACCGACGCGCTGTCCGGCGCGAGTGACGTTGCGCTCCTCCAGCAGCGCACGCAGGGCGACGACGAGGTTGAGGTCGAGGCGGGCCAGATTCACGGGTCTTCCCTTTGCGGTATGGCGCTGACCAGGACTAATCGACGCCATGGATGGCAGCCATCCATAGAAGCAATTTCCCTGATCTCGGATGGCGGGTCCAGATTAGTCGCACCGCAATCAGGAGGACATGTCCGTGAAACCTGCACCCTCGTCCGCGCTGTTCGCAGGACCCTTCGCCCTCGGCACCCTGTCGGCCCCGGACGGGCCGGCCTTCCCTGCCCTCGTCACGCCTGACGCCCAGGTAGTCGACCTGCGCGTCGCCTTCGGCGACGACCGATCGACCACCCGGAGCCTCTTGGCGAGTTGGGAGTCGGCGCTGCCGCGGCTGCGGACGCTGGCCGCCGACGGCGGGCCGGGGCGGAAGCCGCTGGCGGACTTCCGGGTGCACGCGCCGGTCGAGCCGCGTCAGGTGCTGCAGTCGGGGGCGAACTACCGGCAGCACGTGATCGACCTCCATGTCGCGCACCGGGCTCCGGGTGACGACCGCCCGGAGGAGGAGCGGCGGGCCGAGGCTGCGGAGGTCATGGACCGGCGGGCGGCGGAGGACCTGCCGTACGTGTTCATCGGCCTGCCGAGCGCGATCACCGGCCCCTACGACGACGTCGTACTGCCCGCCTGGGCCGAGCAGCCGGACTGGGAGCTGGAGCTGGCGGCCGTGATCGGCCGGCCCGCCCACCGGGTCTCCGTGGAGGCGGCGTTGGACCACGTGGCGGGGTACACGATCGCCAACGACCTCACCGACCGCGCCACCGTCTTCCGCCGGGACATGCCGCAGATCGGCACCGACTGGCTGCGCAGCAAGAACGCGCCCGGCTTCACCCCGCTCGGCCCCTGGATCGTGCCCGCCGAGTCGATCGCCCACCCCGGCGACCTGCGCCTCACGCTGAAGCTGAACGGCGAGACCATGCAGGACGAGTCCACCAAGGACATGATCTTCGATGTGGCGCGGATGGTCTCCTACGCCTCGCAGACCGCCCGCCTCCTCCCCGGCGACCTGGTGCTCACCGGCTCCCCGGCCGGCAACGGCATGCACTGGGGCCGGCTGCTGCGCGACGGCGACGTCATGGACGCCGCCATCACCGGACTCGGTGCCCAGCGCACCCGCTGCGTGGCGGAGGCGACCCGGTGACCCCGGACCGCACCGACCCGGAGGGCGCGATCGCCGAGTCCGCCAAGACGTGTTCGAACTGGGGCCGCTGGGGCGAGGACGACCGGCTCGGCACCCTCAACTTCCTGGACGAGGGCAAGCGCCGTGAGGGCGCGGCGCTGGTGCGGCGGGGCGTCAGCTTCTCGCTGTCCCAGCGGTTCGACATGAACGGCCCGCAGAAGGGCTGGCGCCGCCGCACCAACCCGGTGCACACCATGCTGGACACCGGCACCGACGCGGCCCTCGGCAACCAGGGCTTCCCGCACGGCATCGGCGGCGCCGACGACGTCATCGCGATGCCGCTGCAGTGCTCCACCCAGTGGGACGGGCTCGGGCACATCTTCGACCACGGCAAGGCGTGGAACGGCCGCCCCGCCCAGAAGGTCGTCACCTCCGACGGCGACCTGGTCACCGGCATCGAGCACATGGCCCCGCACGTCGCCGGACGCGGCGTCCTACTGGACGTGGGCCGCACGGTCGGTGAGGACGGGGAACTGCCCGACGGGTTCGCGATCACCGAGGAGCACCTGGCCGCGACCGCCGAGGCGCACGGTGTGCGGGTGGGTCGCGGCGACATCGTCCTCGTCCGCACCGGCCAGCTCACCCGGGCGCGCCGCGAGGGCTGGGGCGAGTACGCGGGCGGGCCCGCCCCGGGACTGTCGTTCACCACGGCCAGCTGGCTGCACCGTACGGAGATCGCCGCGATCGCCACCGACACCTGGGGCTTCGAGGTCCGGCCGAACGAGTTCGAGCACGCCTTCCAGCCGCTGCACCAGGTGGCCATCCCGCACATCGGCCTGCTGATCGGCGAGATGTGGGACCTGGAGGCGCTCGCCGAGGACTGCGCCGAGGACGGCAGGTACGACTTCTGGCTCACCGCCGCACCCCTGCCCATCACCGGCGCGGTCGGCTCCCCCGTCAACCCGATCGCCGTCAAGTAACCAGCGGAACGAAGGAGTTCCCCTATGATCACACCCCGCACGGTTCTCGTCGTCGGCGGCGGCGCGGCCGGCAACGCCGTCACCGTCCTGCTGCGCCGGGCCGGTCTGACCGTGGACCTGATCGAGGCCAAGGCCGACTGGAACGCCACCGCCGGCTCGGGCATCACCCTCCAGGGCAACGCCCTGCGCGTCCTGCGCGAACTCGGCGTGTGGGAACAGGTGGAGGAATCCGGCTACGGCTTCGGCTCCGTCGGCATCACCGCCCCCGACGGCACCGTCCTGCACGCGCAGGACGACCTGCGCACCGGCGGCGACGACCTCCCCGCCACCGTCGGCATGCAGCGCCCACAACTTCAGCAGATCCTCATCGAGGCCGTGCGGGGCAGTGGCGCGTCGGTCCGCCTGGGCACCACCGCCGAAATCCTGGACCAAGACGGCGAGGGTGTCTCCGTCCGCCTCAGCGACGGCACCGAGGGCCGCTACGACCTGGTGATCGCCGCCGACGGCCTGGGCTCCACCACCCGGGCGGCGATCGGCATCACGGCGAAGCCCGAACCGACCGGCATGGCCATCTGGCGCGTCGCCGCACCGCGGCCCGCCGGCGTGACCCGCACGGACCTGGCCTACGGCGGCCCGGCCTACATCGCCGGCTACTGCCCAACCAGCGAGACCACCCTGTACGCGTACGTCGTCGAGGCCAACCGCGACCGCGCCTCCATACCCCCGGAGTCGTACGCCGACGAGATGCGCCGCCTCGCCTCCTCCTACGGCGGCCACTGGCCGGAGATCACCGAGCACATCACCGACCCGGCGAAGGTCAACTACACCTGGTTCGACCGCATGCTGGTCGAGGGCTCCTGGCACCGCGGCCGGGTCGTGCTCATCGGCGACGCCGCCCACTGCTGCCCACCCACCCTCGCCCAGGGCGCCGCCCTGTCGATGGAGGACGCCTGGGTGCTGGCCCAGATGCTGACCACCGCGGACACCTGGGACGACGCACTGCTCCAGGCCTACTACGAGCGAAGGATCGCCCGCGTCCGCCCGGTCGTGGAGGCGTCCGTGCAGATCGGGCAGTGGCAGCTCGACGGCGTCCGCAACGCCGACGTGCTTGGCCTGATGGGCCGCACCATGACCATGCTCCGGGAGCTGCCGTGACCACCCGCCTCTCCCCCACTGTCGACGTGCACGCCCACATCCTGCTCCCCGAGATCGAGGCGCTGGTGGCCGGCCTCCCGGGACACGCGGAAGCGAAGGTCCTGGACGCCCGGCGCAACGGCCCCGAAGCCCTCGCCGTCAACGGCCCCATGGTCCGCGAGCGCATCCTGAAGCTGACCGACGTCACCGTGCGGCTGGCCGCGATGGACGCCCAGGGCGTGGACGTCCAACTGGTCAGCCCTTCGCCCTCGCACTACCACTACTGGGCGGACGAGGAGACGGCCGAGAAGGTGTACCGGACCGCCAACGAGGCGACGGCGGCGCACTGTTCGGCCGCCCCGGACCGGCTGCGCGGGCTCGGCCTGGTGCCGCTCCAGCACCCGGACCTGGCGGTCCGTGCCCTGGACCACGCCCTGGAGCAGGAACTGGCCGGGGTGGAGATCTCCAGCCACGCCCCCGGCCGGGAGCTGTCCGACTCCGCGTACGAGCCGTTCTGGACACGGGCCGAGGAGACCGGCGCGCTCCTCTTCCTGCACCCCTTCGGCTGCACCCTGGACGAGCGGCTGGACCGCTGGTACCTGTCCAACACCGTCGGCCAGCCGGTGGAGAACGCCGTCGCCCTCTCCCACCTGATCTTCTCCGGGGTTCTCGACCGCCACCCCGGCCTGAAGGTGATCGCCGCGCACGGCGGCGGTTACCTGCCCACCCACATCGGCCGCTCCGACCACGCCTGGTCGACCCGCTCCGACGCGAGCGCCGGCTGCGCCCACCTGCCCAGCAGCTACCTGAAGCGCCTGTACTTCGACTCCCTCGTCCACGACCCGCACGTCCTGCGCGAACTGGTGCGCGTCGCCGGGGCCGACCGGGTGCTGCTCGGCTCGGACTTCCCCTTCGACATGGGCACCGAGGACCCCGTCGGCGCCCTGCGCGCCGCACGACTGCCCGAGGCCGACTTCGACGCCGTCCGCGGCGCGAACGCCGCCGCCCTCCTCCGGAAGGACTGACACCATGCGTCTGCTCACCCACCTGCGCCACGTCGACCTCGCCGTGCCTGACTACGACAAGCAGCTCGACTTCTACGCCGGCGTCTGGGGCCTGACCAAGGTCGCCGAGGACTCCGGCATCTCCTTCCTCGCCGCCGAGGGCTCCCCCGAGCAGTACGTCGTGCGGCTGCGCAAGGCCGACGAGAAGCGCCTCGACCTCGTCTCCTACGGCGCAGCGAACGCGGCCGACGTCGACACCCTCGCCGAGCGACTCCTTGCCGGCGGCGTGCAGTTGATCACCCGGCCGGGCAAGGTCGACACCCCCGGCGGCGGCTACGGCTTCCGCTTCTTCGACGTCGACGGCCGCACCATCGAGGTCTCCGCCGACGTCGAAGTCAGGCGGCACCGCAGGATCGAGGAGAAGGAGTCCATCCCGGTCAAGCTCTCCCACGTCGTCCTCAACTCCCCCGACCTCAACCGCACCCGCGAGTGGTACGAGCGTCACCTCGGCTTCGCGCTGTCGGACACCCTCAGCTCGCCGCACATGGGCGAGGTCATGCACTTCATGCGGATCAGCAACCAGCACCACTCCATGGCCCTGGCCAAGGGCCCGCACACCGCACTGCACCACATCTCCTTCGAGATGCGCGGCATCGACGAGTACATGCGCGGCTCCGGACGCGTCATCCGCGCCGGCTACAAGAAGATCTGGGGCCCCGGCCGACACATGGCCGGCGACAACACCTTCACCTACTTCCTCGACCCGCACGGCAACACCGTCGAGTACACCACCGAGCTGGAACTCCTCGACGAGGACACCTGGCACCCCCACGTCTACGACTTCTCCCAGCCGGAGGTCACCGACCAGTGGGGCACCGCCAACCCCATGAACGAACTCATCGCCAAGGAGTCCTTCAACGACCCCGACCGCGGCGTCTTCGTCGCCCCGCCCGTCTGATCCATCCCCCTCGCCCCGGGGACGCGGCGGCGGTGTCCACGCCCTGACTCGCGCCGCCGCGCCCCCGGCCCCTCCCTCCCCCACGGCTCCGCATCAACGACGATCGAAGGAACCGTCCGATGCCCCCTCCCTCGTACGACCCCGCTGTCCCGCCGCGGTCTACTGGCTGGTGGCGCGGCCGCCACCGCCCTCGCGGTCACTCCGCAGGCCGCCGCCGCGGCACCCCACACCGAGGCATGGAAGGGATCCCGGCCGAAGAGCCGCACGGTGGTGCATCTGTCGGGTACGGCGGGCGGTCCCCCGCCGTACGGCGAGCGCATGGGCATCGCCGCCGCCGCGGGGGGCGCGCCGGCTGGTCCTCAGCCACCTCGCGCCGACCGGTCCGACCCGGTTCCCCGCACGTGAGTAGGCCGCGGCGGCCCGCGCCTCCGCCCGGGCGGCCGGCTACCAGGGCCGCGTCACCGTGGGCCACGACCTCATACGCATTCCCCTCGACTGACCCCCCTCCACCAGGAGCCGCACCATGCGTTTCGCCGCTTACGAACACCGACACCGCCACCGTGTGGCCGTCGTGGAGGATGACGGCACTCTCTTCCCGCTGCCGGGCGTCATCTCGCTCACCGCGCTGCTCGCCGAGACCGACGGCCTACCCGGGCTGCTCGCCGCCGGCCGGGCGGCGCTCGACGTCCCGCCCGGTCCGCACGTCTCCGAGGTGCGGCTGCTGCCTCCGATCCGGCCCACGTCGGTACGGGACTTCGTCACCTTCGAGGAGCACGTCGAAGGCGTGCGCCGCGCCGTGGAGGGGACCGGCGGCGTCCCCGAGCAGTGGTACGCGGCGCCGACCTTCTACTTCACCAACCCGCACGCGGTCTACGGCCACGGGGACGACATCCCGGTGCCGCCCGGTTCGGCCGTGCTGGACTTCGAGCTGGAGGTGGGCGCGGTGATCGGCCGCGAGGGCCGTGACCTCACGCCCGAGCAGGCCCGCGACCACATCGTCGGCTACACCGTGTTCAACGACTGGTCCGCGCGCGACCTGCAGGGCGCGGAGATGAAGGTCGGCCTCGGCCCCTGCAAGGGCAAGGACACCGCCACCACCCTCGGCCCCTGTCTCGTCACCGCGGACGAGCTGGAGCCGTACCGGGACGACGACGGTTTCCTGCGCCTGGCGCTGACCGCCGAGGTCAACGGCGAAAAGGTCGGCGAGGATCTGCTGTCCAACATGAGCTGGACCTTCGAGGAGATGACCGCCTACGCCTCCCGCGGCACCCGCGTCGTCCCCGGTGACGTCCTCGGCTCGGGCACCTGCGGCAACGGCGGCTGCCTCGCCGAACTCTGGGGCCGGCGCGGCGAGCAGACACCGCCCCCGCTGAAGCCCGGCGACACCGTCACCCTCACCGTCGAAGGCCTCGGCACCCTCACCAACACCGTCGTCCCCGGCGTGGAGCCCGTCCCCCTGCCGTCCGGCCGACGTCGCAGCCGGGAGCGGCCGTGAGCGACCTGCACCCCAAGAGGCTGCTCGGCAAGGTCGTCGTCGTGACCGGGGCGGCTCGTGGGCAGGGCGCCGCCGAGGCGGAGGCGCTCACCCGCGAGGGCGCCCGGGTCATCGCCACCGACGTGGCCCCCGACGGGGGTTGCCGCCGCCTCGACGTCAGCAGCGACGAGGAATGGGCGGAGTTGGCCGCCGAGTTGAGGGAGACATACGGGCAGGTCCACGGCCTGGTGAACAACGCGGGCATCACCTGGCGCGCACGGATCGGTGACGTCCGGGCCGAGGACTTCGAGCGGGTGCACTCGGTCAACGTCACCGGTCCGCTCCTCGGCATCCAGCACCTGAGCCCGCTGATGCAGCCGGGCTCCTCGATCGTCAACGTCGGCTCATCGGCCGCGCTCACCGCCCACTACCCGGTCGCCTACACCGCGAGCAAGTGGGGCCTGCGGGGCCTGTCGAAGACCGCCGCGCTCGAACTCGGGCCCCGTGGCATCCGGGTGAACACCGTCCACCCCGGTTACATCGAGACGGAGATGACGGCCTCCGCCGCGCCCGCGTTCCGTGCGGCCAACCTCCGGGAGACCCCGCTCGGGCGCACCGGCACCGCCGACGAGGTGGCGCCACTGGTCGTCTTCCTGCTGTCGGACGACGCGTCGTTCATCACCGGTGCCGAGATCCCCGTGGACGGCGGTCTGACCGCGCACGGCGGGGTCAAGTCGGTGTCCGACGCCCTGCTCGCCGCCGAGGCCGACGGATGAAGCGGCTCGACGGCAAGGTGGCCCTGATCTCCGGCACCGCCCGCGGCCAGGGCCGGGCGGCGGCCCTGCGCTTCGCCGCCGAAGGCGCGCTGGTCGTCGGCGGCGACCTGCTGCACGAGGAGGCCGTGGAGACCCAGCGGCTGATCGCCCGTGAGGGCGGCACCGCTCTGACTCCCGGCCCCTCGACGTCACCGACGAGGAGTCCGTGCGTTCCTGGGTGGCGGAGGCCGTCGACGCCTTCGGCGGCGTCGACATCGTCTACGCCAACGCCGGTGCCGTCCGCTTCGGCGCAATCGGTTCCCAGCCCTACGAGGACTTCGTCTTCACGGTGCGCGCCGAACTGGACTCGGTGTGGCTGACCGTCAAGGCGGCCTGGCCGCATCTGGTACGCAGTCGCGGCTGCGTACTGACCGTCGGCTCGACCGCTGGTCTGACCGGCTCCCTCGCCGCCCCGCGCACCGCGCACTCGGCGTCCAAGGGCACGGTGATCGCGCTGACCAGGCAGCTCGCCGCGGAGGGCGCCCCGTACGGCGTACGCGCCAACTGCGTCAGCCCCGGAATGATCGACACCGACGGCTCGCGCGCCAACCTGCTCGCCGACGACCGTCCGATGTGCGCCGTCGGCCGTCACATCCCGCTCGGCCGGGTCGGGCTTCCCGACGACGTGGTCAACGCCGCCGTTTTTCTGACCTCCGACGAGGCCGCCTACATCACCGGCGCCAACCTCGTCGTCGACGGCGGGTGGTCCACCGTTCTGCCCGGCGTCCCCACCTGAAAGGACACCCTCACGTGAACAAGGTCCGCGCCGACGCCGCCGAGGCTGTAGCCGACATTTCCGACGGCGCCTCGCTCGCCGTCGGCGGCTTCGGTCTCTCCGGCGTCCCCGCCGCCCTCATCGACGCCGTGTACGCGCAGGGCACGACCGGTCTGGAGGTCGTCTCCAACAACTGCGGCGTGGACGGCCGCGGCCTGGGCGTCCTGCTCGCCGTCGGCCGCATCGCCCGCGTCACCGGCTCCTACGTCGGCGAGAACAAGGAGTTCGCCCGCCAGTACCTCAACGGGGAGCTGGAGGTGGAACTGACGCCGCAGGGCACGCTGGCCGAACGGCTGCGGGCCGGCGGCGCGGGCGTCCCCGCCTTCTACACGCCGGCCGGTGTCGGCACCCAGGTGGCGACGGGCGGGCTGCCCTGGCGGTACGCGCCCGACGGGACGGTCGCCGTCGCCTCCCCGCCCAAGGAGACCCGAGACTTCGCGGGCCGCACGCACGTCCTGGAGCACGGCATCACCACCGACTACGCCCTCGTACGGGCCTGGCGCGGCGACCACCACGGCAACCTCGTGTTCCGCAAGGCCGCTGCCAACTTCAACCCGCTCGCCGCCATGGCCGGCCGCGTCACGATCGCCGAGGTGGAGGAACTCGTCGAACCCGGCGAACTGGCCCCGGACGAAATCCACCTGCCCGGCGTCTACGTCCAGCGGGTCGTACCGCTCAGTCCCGAGCAAGCCGCCGACAAACCCATCGAGAAGAGGACGGTAAGCAACTGATGGCCTGGACCCGCGACCAGATGGCCGCCCGCGCCGCCGCCGAACTCGCCGACGGCTCCTACGTCAACCTCGGCATCGGTCTGCCCACCCTCGTACCCGGCCACCTCCCGCCCGGCGTGCACGTCGTCCTACACTCGGAGAACGGTATCCTCGGTACCGGCCCCTACCCGCGCGAGGACGAGGTCGACCCCGACCTGATCAACGCGGGCAAGGAGACCGTCACCGTGCTGCCCGGCGCGAGCTTCTTCGACTCCGCGCTCTCCTTCGGCATGATCCGCGGCGGCCACATCGACACCGCCGTGCTCGGCGCCATGCAGGTCTCCGCGACCGGCGACCTGGCCAACTGGATGATCCCCGGGAAGATGGTCAAGGGCATGGGCGGCGCCATGGACCTGGTGCACGGCGCCCGCCGCGTCATCGTCCTGATGGAACACACCGCCAAGGACGGCTCCCCGAAGATCCTCGAGGAGTGCACCCTCCCCCTCACCGGCGAGCGGTGCGTCCACCGGATCATCACCGACCTCGGCGTCCTCGACGTCACCACCGACGGCCTCGCCCTCGTCGAGACCGCCCCGGGCACCACCGTCGAGGACATCACCGCCCGTACCGACGCACCCCTGCGCCTGGACAGTCGCACGGCCGCCTGCTGAACACGTGCCCCGGCGCTCCACGAAGTCGACGCGCTGTGCCGGCTCTTTGCGCGACGCAGACCATTGACATCGAGGTGACACCCCCGCAACATAATCAGCACACCAATGATTGGTCTACTGACCATCAGGGTCGTGCCGGTGTCCGCCGCCCTCGCTCCCCGGTGTCCTCCACTCCCTTCCACACCAGGAGGCCAAATGCCCGTGACTACTGACCCTCTTCACATCGCCGTGGTCGGCGGCGGCATCGGCGGGCTGGCCGCGGCTCTGGCGGTCGCCCGCTCCGGGCACAGCGTGACGCTCGTGGAACAGGCCTCCCGGTTCGGTGAGATCGGTGCCGGGCTGCAACTCGCCCCGAACGCCTCCCTCGCCCTCGAGGAGCTCGGCGTCCTTCAGGCCGTCCAGCGCACCGCGGTCGCACCGCCCGCCCTGGTGATGATGGACGCGCTGACCGGGAACCAGATCACGTCGCTGGACCTCCGCAGCGAGGTCTACACCGAGCGTTTCACCCATCCTTACCTGGTCACGCACCGGACGGATCTCCACTCCGTGCTCCTGGCCGCCTGCCAGGAACAGCCCTCCGTCACGCTGCACACCGGACACACCGTCACCCACGTCGACCAGGACACGTCCGGCGTCCGATTGCACTTCGCCGAGTCCCCGTCGGTCCTGACCGCGGGCGCGGTCGTGGCCGCGGACGGCCTCCACTCACGCCTGCGCCAGATACTGGTGGGCGACGGTGATCCGGTCTGCTCCCGCTACGTGGCGTTCCGGGGGGCGCTGCCCACCGAGAAGATGACCGGTCGTATGTCCCAGCACGCCGCCTCGGAAGCGGTGATGGTCTGGGCAGGTCCGCGCATGCACCTGGTGCAGTACCCCGTGCGCCGCGGCGAGCTGTACAACCAGGTCGCCGTGTTCGAGAGCGACCATTACACGCCGGACTCCGACGACTGGGGCACCGAGGCGGAACTGGAGGAACGCTTCGCCGGAACCTGCCAGGCCGTGCGCGACGCCCTCCCGCTGGTCGCTCGCGACCGGCGCTGGCCGCTGTACGACCGGCTGCCCGTCGCCGACTGGGTGCACGGCCGGATCGTGCTGCTCGGCGATGCCGCCCATCCCATGTTGCAGTACCTGGCTCAGGGTGCCTGCCAGGCTCTGGAGGACGCGGTGGCTCTGGGGGACGCGCTGGGTCAGTTCACCGACCCCGCCGAAGCCTTCCACGCGTACGCCGACCGGCGCCGGGAACGGGCGACGCGGATCCAGGCCAACGCCCGCCGCTTCGGCGAGATCTGTCATCTGGAGGGCATGGGAGCCACCCTGCGCAACATGCTGCTCTCGTCCCGCAAGGCCGACGACTTCGCCGACATCTCCTGGGTGTGGACGCCAGCCACGGCCGCTGTTCCCGCCCTCTGAGACCGCGACCAAGGAGGACATCTTGACGACCGACGACCTCGCCTACAAGGCCCTGGAGGGTGCGGGGGCGGCGCCGCTGTGGCGCTTCTACGGCAATCTGTTCCCCGCCCAGCCCAAGAGCCGCGCCGTGCCCTACCGCTGGAGTTGGCGGGAGCTGCGTCCGCACCTGCTGCACTTCTCCGAGACGCTCTCGCTGGAGGAGGCCGAACGCCGTGTGCTCATGCTGGTCAACCCCGGTCTGACCGACCCGCCGGCCTCCGTCAACACCCTGTACGCCGGACTGCAGATCATCCTGCCCGGTGAGACCGCGCAGGCCCACCGGCACACTTCCAACGCCTTCCGCTTCATCCTCGAGGGCGACGGCGCGTGGACGACCGTCAACGGAGAGCGGGTCTTCATGGCCCCGGGCGACCTGCTGCTCACCCCCGGCTGGCACTGGCATGACCACACCCACGAAGGCGACGCGCCGATGATCTGGCTCGACGCGCTCGACTACCCGCTCGTCAACGCCCTGGAAGCGGGCTTCTACGAGCAGTACCCGCAGCGCCTCCAGCCGGTCACCCGGCCCGACGATGCGGGCAGCCGGCAGTTCCTGCACGGCCGGCTCAACCCCGTCTGGCTCAGCCAGGACGGACCGAACTCCCCCGTGACGCGTTACACCTGGGAGGAGACCCGGCGCGCCCTGGACGCGGTCGCCGACACCGCAGAGGGCAGCGACGTCGACGGCATCGTCCTGGAGTACACCAATCCGTGGACGGGCGGGCCGGTCATGCCCACCATCGGCTGCCGCGTCCAGCGGTTGCGCCCCGGTTTCCAGGGCGCGGGGCGTCGGCACACGGCCTCGACCATCTTCAGCGTCGTCCGCGGCGAGGGCGCCACAATCGTCGACGGCGAGCGGCTGGAGTGGTCCGAGCACGACACCTTCGCCGTGCCCGGCTGGGCGTCCTACCGGCACCTGAACACCTCGTCCTCGCACGACGCCGTGCTCTTCTCCTACAGCGACGAGCCGGTCATGCGCTCCCTCGGCCTCTACCGCACGGAAGACGCCGACCCCGGCGCCTGATCCGCCACTTCCCCCGACACCTCACAAGGAGGCCAAGATGCGTCTGGCCCTGTTCAACAAGGGGCGCCTCGGGCTCGTCGACGGCGACGCCCTCGTCGACGTGACCGAACAACTCGCCGGCCCCGGCGCTCCCGGCCCGGCCGGAGCACTCCAGCGGTACATCGAGACAACGGTCCGTGACGGCGTCGGGCACCTCGACCTCACCGGCTGTCCGCGCGTCCCGCTCGCCGAGGCGGATCTGGAGGCCCCGCTCCCCCGCCCGGGCAAGATCATCGGTGCGCCGGTCAACTACCTCGATCACAAAGCCGAGATGGAGTACACCACCTCCATTGCCGATCTCGGCGTCTTCCTCAAGGCCAACTCGTCGGTCATCGGCCCGGGCCAGGACATCCTGCTGCCCTACACCGACAAGCGCACCGACCAGGAAGGCGAACTGGGCGTGGTGATCGGCCGTACGGCCTCCCACGTCAGCACGGACGACGCGCTGGACCACGTCTTCGGCTACACCTGCGTGCTGGACATCACCGTCCGCTCCGGTGAGGACCGCTCCACCCGCAAATCGTTCGACACCTTCACCCCCATCGGCCCGTGGATCGTCACCGCGGACGAAATACCCGACCCGGACACCCTCGGTCTGCGCTGCGACGTCGGAGGCGCCACCCGCCAGGAGACCAATACGGCGGACCTGATCTTCGGCGTCCGCGAGCTGATCGCCTACACCTCCTCCGTCATGACGCTGCACCCCGGTGACGTGATCGCCACCGGTACGCCGGCCGGGGTGGGACCGCTCAGCCACGGCGACCGCGTCGTCCTGGAGATCGAGCGGGTCGGCCGGCTGGAAGTGGGCGTCGACGGTTCCCGGGCCGTCCCCTACGAGCAGCGCCCCGGACGCCGGGCCCGCTGACGGCCCCACGGCACGCGGTGGCGCCGCGCACTCATAAACTCCCGGGTGGGCCGACCGGCCCACCCGGGAGGCAGCACCTGGGCCACGGACGAACGGAGCACTGTGGCGCGCGCACTGGACCTGCACAACTACGTCGGACATCTGATCCGGCGCGCGGAACAGGTGCACACCGCGCTGTGGTTCCGGCACGTCTCCCGGGAGATCACCTCCCAACAGTTCGCCGTCCTTAACGCCCTCTGCCAGGAACCCGGCATCGACCAGCGCACCCTCGCCGGCCGGACGTCACTGGACCGTTCCACGGTCAACCAGATGGTCCGCCGACTGACCGAGCAGCACTACGTCAGCCAGGTACGGGACGAGGCGGACCGCAGGCGGACGCTGCTGGAGTTGACCGATGAAGGAGCCGAACTGCTCGACGCCCTGATCCCTCCGGCGAAACGGATCAACGAGCAGCTCCTGGAGTCACTGTCGGAGAGCGAGCGACCTCTGGTCACGGACATCCTCCGCAAGATCGCCTCCATGGACGACGAATCGCTCGACGGCGAGGCGTGACGGCTCGGGCAGTGAACCGGTCCGGGCCGAACTCGGCCGGTCCTGCCCCTTGCCGCCCTGCGGCACCAGAGCACACCTGGCCGCCGGTCCAGGATCGACGAAGGAGTCACGCCTTGACTCACCACCCCCTCCCCGCCCCGGCTCCGCCCGGGCAACGGCAGCATCCCAATCCCCCGGGCCCCGGAACCGGTCCCGTCATCGGCCGGGCCCTGCAGATCCTCGGAGCCTTCACCGCCCAGCACTCGCACCTGTCCTTGAGCGACCTGGCCCGCAGGGCGGGCCTGCCCGTCTCCACCGTGCACCGCATGCTGGGAGAACTCCTCGCCTGGGGAGCACTGGAACGGGACGCGCAGGGGCGTTACCGGGTGGGCCTGCGGCTGTGGGAGGTCGGAGTCCTGGCCCCGCGCACCCAGGGGCTGCGTGAACGGGCACTGCCCCACCTGGAGGCTCTCTCCGCTCTCACGCGCGAGAACGTGCAGCTGGCCGTCCGTGACGGCTCCGAAGTCGTCTTCGTGGAACACATCCGTGCCGGCGGTGCCGTGCCCACGCTGACCCGCGTGGGCGGACGGCTCGCCGTCACGGCGTCCGCCGCAGGGCTGGTCCTGCTCGCCCATGCCCCGGCCCCGGTGCAGGACGACGTTCTGCGCGTCCCCATCCGGCGCCACACCGACTTCACACTGACCGACAGCACTCTGCTCCGGCGGGTCCTCGCCCAGGTACGCACCTACGGGTACTCGGTGAGCGATCGCCAGCTGTCCGTCGACACACTGTCCGTGGCGGCACCGGTCACCACCGCGGCAGGCGAGGCGGCGGCAGCCGTTTCCGTCGTCGTCCGGCACGGATCGACGTCCGTGGGAACACTGGCCGACCTGGTTCGCCGTACCGGCCGGGCCATCTCCCGGGCACTCGACCCGTCCGTCGCCTGAGCGGCGTCCGTCGGCGACAATTCGTTTCCCGGCATGCGGGAAAGCACCTGGTCACCGCACCTCGTCGCTCGCACTATGACTGCGCCGGCGGCCGAAGCGTCCGTCCCGCTGCGGGCCCCGTCGGCTACACCGCAGTCGACAACGGAGTGCTGCCATGTACCAGTTCCCCGATCGCCGTGTCCCCCGACGAGGTGACCGATGAGCGCCCCCTTGAGAGAGGCCCTGGACAACGGGCCCATGAGCCGCTTCCAGTGGAGCGCGATCGCCATCTGCGTACTCCTCAACACCCTTGACGGGTTCGACGTGCTCGTCATGTCCTTCACCGGAAAGACGGTCTCCGGCGAATGGGACCTGGACTCCGGCACGCTGGGGCTCCTCCTCAGCAGCGGACTGGCCGGCATGGCCCTGGGTGCTCTCCTCGTCGCTCCCCGGGCAGACCGGGTCGGCAGAAGGCCCGTCATCCTGGCCGGTCTGACCGTTGCCGCAGGTGGCATGTTGCTCTCCTCGGCAAGCCAGAACTGGCAGCAGCTCGCGACGCTTCGCCTGGTGACCGGGATCGGCATCGGAGCGGTCCTGGCGTGCAGCAACGTCATCGCCGGTGAGTTCGCCTCACGCCGCTGGCGCGGCCTGGCCGTCAGTCTCAACTCCACCGGATACGCCGTGGGTGCGACGGTCGGTGGCGTCTCTTCGGTCGCCCTCATCGACCACTGCGGATGGCGGTCGGTGTTCCTCGCCGGCGGGCTGGCCACCCTGGCCGTCATTCCCTTCGCCTTCTGGTTCCTGCCCGAGTCGCTCGACTTCCTCCTCACCCGCAGACCCGCGAACGCCCTTGAGCGGGTCAACTCACTCGCCCGCCGCATGGGACAGCCCGTGCTCACCGAACTGCCCCACTTCGACGAAACGGAACGCACGGCAGACCGCGGGCTGCGCAGCCTGCTGACACCGGACCTGCGCCGTCCCACGCTCGTACTGTGGGGGGCCTTCTTCCTGGTGATGGCGGCCTTCTACTTCGTCACCAGCTGGACGCCGACCCTCCTGGTCGAAGCCGGCATGTCATCCACTCAGGGGCTGACCGGCGGCACCCTGCTCAACCTGGGCGGCGTCTTCGGGACCGCGCTCCTGGGCGCACTGGCCGCACGCTACGCGCTCATCGGCGTGCTGCGTACCTACCTCTTCCTGGCCGGAGCGCTGATAGTGGCGTTCGCGGCCTCCACCGACACGCTGGCGCTGGCCTTCTGCATCGGCGCGGTCATCGGAGTGGCCGTGAACGGATGCATCGCCGGCCTCTACGCGCTCACACCCGGCGTCTACTCGGCGCGCCTGCGCGCCACCGGCGTCGGAGCGGCCATCAGCGTCGGCCGCGTGGGCGCGATCATCGCCCCGTCCGCAGCCGGGTGGCTGCTGGACGCCGACTGGACACCACTGGCCCTGTACGTGACCACGGGCGTCGTCTTCGCCGCAGCGGCACTGCTTCTGTTCGCCATGGGTCCGAAGCACCCGACGGCAGGAGCCGCACTCACCACGAAGCCGGCGGGCTCCGTCTGCTAGTCAGATGCCGTTTCAGCCTGAATCCGGTCGCGTAGGCCGCAAGTGTCTGCATGAGGAGGTGAAGGCCGCACCATGGGAACCAACTTGATCGACGAAGGGCGAGAAGGGCGGAACCGAGCAGGAGCACGATCGCCCTGCGGTCACCGAGTACGCCGCGTATAGGGGTGTCCCGTTCGTTTCCGTTGAGAAGACCTGGCTATCGGCGGAGGCGGCTCACGGTGATACGCGAGGAGGCTCGTGGGCCGCCCCCGGCCGGTCACTGGGCATCGAGCGCGTCCTGGACGGTCTTCATGAACTGCTCGGGCTTCATGCTCCCGCTCACCAGGCTCGCCACGTTGGTCTGGGACACGGTGGTGGCCTTGGTGCTGAACAGGGCCTCGAACCACAGCACGTTCTGCTTCGAGGCACTGATGGTGTCGCGGACCTGGGTGGTGACCTCGTTGGCGTCCTTCACCTCCGTGTTCACCTTGAAACCGGAGATGGAGCCATGGTCCTTCAGCGCCGTGGCACCGTAGTTCTCCACGATGCAGGACACCCAGTCACCGGTCTTGTCGTCGAAGGACTTGGCGGACAGGGCAATGCCCAGGCCGACGTTGGAGGGGTACTGGTCGACCGAGCCCTTGCCGCCGGGGACGGCCGGGAAGGGCATGAAGCCGACGTTGTCGACGCCGACCTTGTTCTGCTTCTCGTCGGATATGTTCGCCAGCGCCCAGCTGCCCATGTAGAACATGGCGGCCTCGCCGTTGAGGAACTCGTTCATCGCGGTGTCGTAGTCGATGGAGCCGACGCCCTTGCCGAAGTAACCCTTCTCACCGAGCTCGGCGACCTCCTCGGCCGCCTTCACGTACTCGGGGTCGGTCAGCTTCGCCCCGCCGTCGGCAACGTCCTCCAGAGCGTACGGGCCAAGGCTGCGGTACAGGTAGCCGCTGATCAGACGGGTCAACGGCCAGCCCTGCTGACCGGAGGCGGAGAACGGCTGAACACCCAGGTCCTTCAGCTTCGCCGCGACCGACACCAGCTCCTCCCAGGTGCCGGGCACCTTCAGGTCGTTCTCCTGGAAGAGCTTCTTGTTGTAGAAGATCCCCTCGATATTGTACTCGTACGGCAGCACCTGCAGCTCACCGCCGTACAGCGCCTTGACCGTGGAGACGGCGGCCGGCTCCAGCTGGCTGATGGCTTTGAGGCTGAGCTGCTCCTCCAGGTCGGCGACCTTGCCCGACTCGGCCAACTGTTGGGTCAGAGTAGGAGCGTTGCCCGCCGCGAACTGCACCGGCAGCGCGTCCTGTCCGGCCAGCAGCTGCAGCTTCTGGTCCAGGCTCGCCTGCGGAACATTCTCCACCTTCAGCGGCAGCGCATCGTTCGCCGCCTTGCACTCCCCCTTCGACAGCGTGGCCAAAGTGCTCTTGATGGTGGTGTTCTCAGTGGCGCTCAGGTAGCTGAAGTCCCCGGGTGCGGCCGAGGAACCGCTTCCGTTACCGCCGCAGGCGGTGGCGAACAGCGCCAGCGAGGTGGTCCCAGCGGCAAACAGGCTCAGCCGCGTACGAGGCGTACGAATGGACACGGAAGACTCCCAGGTGGTGTTGCAGAAGAAGGCGAAGTGACGGGCAGGCAGCGCCGGGGCAATGAACAGGCCCGGCGAACAGCACGAGGAGAACGCGTAAAACGTTCTCTACAGTGAGTGAACAACACCCTGCACTTCGACCGAGCAGCCGTCAAGACGCGGGCCAGTAACACCCAGGTAGAGCATGAAGGACTCGCCGACGCCCGAATGGTGGAGCGTAAACCGTTACACCAGAGCCATGGGATCCAGAGCACTGAGAGAGCGTTAAGTTCGTTTCTGGTAGCGGCCGCGTCCGGGAGGTTAGAGGAATCCCTGGCGGACGAGTCGTCCCAGGCGGGAGCGGGTGACGTTGATCGAGGGCTCGTCGATGGGCAGCCTGAGGTGCTCGTGCAGGTCGCGAACACGGAACACCTTCCCGCGGTGCTCGTTGAACGTGGTCACGATGCGCTGGTAGACGGTGGTGGCGGTCTCCGCGGAGGTCGGTTCATGGTCGGGAGGGGTGAGGCCGTCAATGACTCTGCGGGGGTCGGCGGGTTCGGCCAGGCAGACTTCGGTCTCGGCGAGGGCGGTGGTGAGCTGCTCAATCTGCTCGCGCAGGTTGCCGACTCGTTCGGCGGTCTCGTCGTGTTCGGCCTGCAGCAGCCGCAGGAGTTCACTGACGTTCACGCGGCCAGCTCCACGTCGTCCCGCCAGGCGGCGGAGCATGCCGACGGTGGAGGCCCAGCAGACGCGGGAAGCCGCATTGTCGGGCCGGTGATCGTAGGCACGGGCGAGGCGCCGCTGCAGCATAAGGGTGCCGTTGACCTACTCGACCACCCACCGCTTCGGTTGCGGAGCGAAGCCCTTGCCATCATCGTCGGGGTTGCGTCGGGCCACTAACTCAATGGTCAGGCCCAGCACGTCGACGGCGAGTTCCCGCTTCCTGCCGGGCGTCTTCTTGCTCGCGTCCAGTCCCGTCGCCCCTTGGGCACCCCGGCCGACACACGGACGGACTGGTGTCGATGACCACCAGGGGCGGGTCCTCTCATCGCCTGGACCGCTCCCGCACCTGGCAGCGCAGGACCTCTTGGATTCGTCAGTCAAGGCCGTCCTGGCGCCACGGAGTGAAGCAGCAGAACACCGTCGACCGCGCCACCTGCTCTTGTTTCCACGCGGTGACCAGCGACTCGATCAACGCCCACTGCTCGTCGGGCAAGTCGGTCGCGTACGGCATCCGCTCCATGCCCGCGGTCCCACCATGCACACGACATAAGGCGAGCGTGGAACCGTCTCATCCCTCACGAACGAGCGGCGTCACATCATCAGGAACGGGACTTAACAGCCTCTCAGACGCATGGGAGAGCAGCGGCGAGGAAACCTGGTGTGAGTTTCGGGACGTGAGGGCTGCGGCTTGAGTCAGACCTCCACCTGGTCCCCGACCATGCGAGTGACGAGCAGCACGGCTCAGTCACTCTCGTTACATGGGGCGCTCCGACGGCCGTTCACTTACCTTCGCCCAGTAGTTCGGTTCAAGCATCTCGCCGGGCCAAGCGGGCTGACGGATGGGGCCTCGAGGTCCCATCTGTTCGAAGTACGGGGCCAGGTCGATCACTGGCGTTCCGTCTACGGCGTCGAGATCGGCGACCAGGAGGTCTCGGCCTTTGACCTTGAGCAACTGCGGGTAGCTGATCGCCAGTTGGTTGGGGCCACGCCTCGCGAGGGACACAAGCAGAGAGCGCACCGCGTCAGCCGAACCTGATGGCTCGTCAGTAAAGTCAGCAAAAGGTCAGCAAGTGTTCGGCTGGAGCTGCCCACAGACGCCCATACATTGGGAGTCGCAGGCAGCTTCAGAGGCACGTATGCGGCTGGAGCCGACGCGGGCGCTGCGGGATTCGCGCGTTGCCGGACAGGCGCAGCAGCGATCCTGTCCTGTTGGCGTACAGCGCACCGTATCCGCAGGTCAGCGCACCCTTCCTCGCGGCTTCAAGGGCGCGTTCGGCAGCTCCGGCGCGGGCAGTGGAGCCCCTTCGTACCCGTGGACTTCGCCGAAACGGGTTCCCGTCATCCAGTCCTCGCGCGCGCGGACTATGTCGTCGTGCGACCGGCCGATGAAGTTCCACCACATGACGATCTGCTCCTCGAAGGGCGGTCCACCCAGGAGCAGCAGGCGGGCCGGCCCGCTCACCCGGTTGGCCAGAGTGAGGGCGGTGCGCCCGGGGGGCGCGTAGCCGAGTTCGGCCGGCTTCAGGGGCGTGTCGGCGAGGAGGACGTCACCGGTGTCGACGAGGACCCCGTGTTCGAAGCCGGGGTCCACGTCGAGGGTCACCCGGGCGCCCGGGTCCAGGATGATCTCGGCGCCGAGCAGGGGGGTGAAGGTGCGCACTGGTGAGGTGTCGCCGGCGAGCGTGCCCAGGAAGACGCGCGCCTCGCCGCCGTCCAGCGCGACCGGGGCGGGAACGTGGTGCTGGAAGTCCCTGGCCGCGTCGCGGTGTTCGCCGGGCAGCGCCACCCACAGCTGCGCGCCGTGCAGGATCCGGGTGCTGCTGGTGGAGACCTCGGAGTGACTGATGCCGTGGCCGCCGGTCATGAGGTTGAGTTCGCCGGGCCGAACGTGGGCGTGGCTGCCGAGGCTGTCGCGGTGTTCGATCTCGCCGCTGAACAGCCAGCTGACCGTCTGCAGGCCGGTGTGCGGGTGCGGGGGTACGCGCATGCCGCCGGACTCGGTGATGTCGTCGGGGCCGTAGTGGTCGGCGAAGCACCAGGCTCCGATGAGGGTGCGCGCCCGCTGGGGCAGCGTCCGCCGCACCCGCATGGCCCGGGGGCCGCCGAGAGGTACGTCCCTCGGGGTGAGGACCTCGATGCCCGGCGGGGGCGGTCCGTCAGCGTCCGCGCCGCAGACCGTCTCCGTCGGGTGCGTCTCCGTGTTGCTCATGCGCTGGTCCCTCCACCACCCATGAAAGCTTTGCTTTCAACTTCGCTGTCGACGACAGGCCGGACATCCCAATGATCGCGCGAGAAGGGCGAGGACGGGCCTCGTGGACCCGTCTGCGAGAATGAGGACCGGCCCCCGGGTTCCGCGGACGCGCGGAGCCCGCCGCACGACTGGAGTACGCACGGTGTCGCCACAGCACGAAGCGCCCCTCTCCTCCGGGGGCCGCACGGACCTCCGGGCCGACTGCACCGCCTGCTTCGGCCTGTGCTGCGTGGCCCTGCCCTTCGCCCGCTCGGCCGACTTCGCCGTCGACAAGCCCGCCGGCCGGCCGTGCTCGAACCTCCGGCAGGACTTCCGCTGCGGCATCCACGCCCGGCTGCGCGACGAGGGCTACCCCGGCTGCACCGTCTTCGACTGCTTCGGCGCCGGACAGAAGGTGTCACAGGTCACCTTCGGTGGCACCGACTGGCGCCGGGCGCCGCAGACGGCGCGCGCCATGTTCGAGGTCTTCCCCGTGATGCGGCAGCTGCACGAGCTGCTCCACTACGTCACCGAGGCCCTCGGGCTCGCGGCGGCCCGTCCCGTCCACAAGGAGCTGCGCAAGGCGCTGGCCCGGATCGACGGCCTGACCCGCGGCAGCGCCGAGTCGATCACCGCCCTGGACGTGAACGCGCTGCGCGGCGAGGTCAACCCGCTGCTGCTGCGGGCCAGCGAACTCGCCCGCGCCCGGGTCCCGGGCCGCAGGAGGAACCACCGCGGAGCAGATCTGATCGGCGCGAACCTGTCCGGCGCCGACCTGCGCGGGGCGAGCCTGCGCGGCGCCCTCCTCGTCGCCGCCGACCTCGGCGGGGCGGACCTGCGCGACGCCGACCTGCGCGGCGCCGACCTCACCGGCGCGCTCTTCCTCACCCAGGCGCAGCTGAACGCGGCCCGGGGCGACGCGGCCACCGCACTGCCTCCCGCCCTCGGCCGCCCCGCCCACTGGTAGGCGCGGGCCCCGGCGCCCGTGCCCGTGGCGTGGACGCGGACGACGAAGGTCCCGTCCCCGGCCGTGGCCGCAGCCCTTCTCGGCCCCGGTGGGGCCGAGGCCTCGCGCAGGACGTCCCGCAGGACCCGCCGGGGGCCGAGGCGGAGGGTGTACGGCCTTGCGGCGGCCCCGAGTGCGGTGTCCCAGCGGTGCCCGGGGGCGGGTTCACCGCTCATGGCGGGGTGGCCCCGGACGGGCGGGCGGTCAGCCGGCGGCGTCGTCGACACGGAGCCGCACCTGTTCCTCCAGGTGCCGCAGGCTGGTGTCCAGGGCGTCGCCCACGGCCTTCTCACCCGGGTCGTGGTCGTCGCCGAAGAAGGACAGGTGCACCGTGACCTCGCTGGCCCCGCTGCCGATGCCGGCGACCTGCAGCCAGCCGGCGTAGCCGCCCTGCTCGCGCGTGCCCCACTCGAGCCGCATCTGGTCCCGCCGGGCGCGCAGCTGGGCGGAGGTGTCCTCGCCGGAGTGGTCCTCGTGCACGGTGACGGCGGGCAGCTCCTCGGCGCGCACGTGCAGGTCCTCGGGCAGCCAGTCACCCATCTGGTCGATGTTGGCCGCCTGGTCGAAGACGTGCTCGGGTGCTGCGGGCATCGTGCGTGAACGCTCGTACTCGGTCATCGCGGTACCGTCCCTCGTTTCGGTTGTCCGACAGGGCCGGGGCCGCCGTGCGGGCAGCCCCGGGACAGGGCGCTATTCGTTGCCGAAGACCGCCTTCTGCACCTCGTTGGGGCCGTCGAACCGCTGGGCGCCGGTCTGCGCCAGCTTCTCGACGAGGCTGTCGTCCGCGCCGTTGTCCTTCGCCACCGAGACGAGGTCGTCCCGGCCGGCGGGGTAGTCGGCGCCCTTGAGGGCCTTCTGCAGGTCGATCGGGCTGAGGTCGGCCATGGCAGCCTCCCGTGGTGGGGCGGCGCGGCGTGTCCGCGCGAGGACCTGGCGGGTACCCAGGGCGCCCGGGGGCGATTCAGCCGTGGTCCCGGTCCCGGGCCGGGTGGGCGGCACCACCCACCCGGCCCGGGTACGCGTACTCAGGCGCGGGGGCCCCGCGTGCCCGAAGCTGGCCGGCAGGAACCCCGTCTGCCGGAAGGACGTCCCTTGCTCAGCCGTGCCGCCGCCGCCCTGCTGCCGTTGTTCGGGCGGCTCACCGTCACCCGTGAGACCGGCGGGCCGTTCTCCGCGGGCAGCGTCTTCGTCGCCAACCACGATTCGACGGCCGATCCGGCGCTCGTGCTGGCCGCCCTGCGCGGGGCGGGCGTGACACCGGTCGTGCTGGCGACGGCGGGGCTGTGGCGGGTGCCGGTGCTGGGGCGCGCCCTGTCGGAGGGGGGACACGTGCCCGTCCACCGGGGGTCGGCCCGCGCGGCGGACGCGCTGGAGGCCGCGGCGGAGGCGGTCCGGTCGGGACGCCATGTGCTCCTCTACGCGGAAGGGGGCCTGCCGTCGCGCCGGGACGCGGGATGTGCCGCGCCCCGGCCGTTCCGCACCGGTCTGGCGCGGCTCTCGGCCGCGACCGGCGCCGCGGTCGTCCCCGTGGGGCAGGCGGGGGCCCGGCGGCTGGCCTCCGGACCGGTCGCGAAGCAACTGGCCGGCGTGCTCACCGCTCCGTTGCGCCGGCCGCGCCTCCACGTCCACATCGGCCGTCCCCTGCTCCTGCCGCCGGGCACGGCGGCCGGCACGGAGACGGCGCACCGGGCGGTGAGCGCCGCCTGGCGGCGGGCCGCCCGGGCCGTGGGCGAGCCGGTCCGCGGCGGCTGACCGGGGGCTACCGGTCGTCCGTGTCGGTGCGGCCGGCCAGGCGTTCGTAGCGCTGCCGGGCGGCCTGTGGGCTGCGCAGGCCGAGGCCGAAGGCGATCTCGGGCCAGGTCATGCCGCGTCCGCGTGCCATCTGCAGGAGGCCGACCTCCAGTTCGTCCATCTCCGCGCGGGCGCGGGGCATGAGGCTCAGCGCGGCGGTGATGTCCGCGCGGTCCACCTCGGGTTCGCCGTCCTCGGGGAGCGCGGCGCCGCTGAGCAGGAAGGCCACGAGCCTGACCGCCTCGTGCGGGCCGAGCACACCGGGGTGCATCTGGCGGCGGCGCTGGGCGTCCGTGGCCGCGTGCCGCTCGGCGATGCGGAACAGGGAGGCGTGCGCCCGTCGCGCTCGCGCCGCGTCGGAACTCGGCGGTGTGAAGGGGTCGTCGGGCTGTGCGGGGGTGGTCGAAGGCATGGCACGAGCATCACTGGATGAACATCTCGTTGTCAACGGAAAATTTTCCACGCGTGGCCGATGACTTCGCGCGCCCCCGCCCGCCCACCCCTGCGACGGACCCGCCCGCCCGCCGGGGCACAGAACGGAGGGGCACCACCATTGACCGGGTCCTACCTCGACGTCGCCGAGAACCGTCTGCTGGTGGTGGGGATGGACGTGCCCGGGAGGACCGGGCCGTCGGTGATGGCCGTGGAGCTCGACGAGGAGGGCGGCCGCACGCGGATCGCGCTCCGCCAGACGTGCGACACGGCACAGGAGCGCGACACGGCCGAGCAGGGCAGCACCATGCTCCTCGACAGTCTGACCGCCTTCCTGGCCGAGGACGCCTGACGGCCCGCCGGGCTCGCGTGGTCGGACCCGTCCGCTGGTGCGACGCTGGGGTGGACAGGTTCCCAGGACGAGAACCGGAGGGAGACCGATGGGACGGGACGTCCCGGCGCTCACCTTCACCCGCGAGGACCGCCGCCGCTACCGGATCAAGATGCAGGAGTGCCTCGACACGTTCGCGCAGATGCTGCGCGACTCGCGCTTCGAGGCCGAGCGGCCCCAGGTGGGGCTGGAGATCGAGCTGAACCTGGTCGACGACCGGGCCGAGCCCGCGATGCGCAACACCGATGTGCTGGAGGCGATCGCGGACCCGGCCTGGGCGACGGAGCTGGGCCGGTTCAACCTCGAGGTCAACATCGCGCCGCGGCGGCTCACGGCGGGCGGCCCCGACTCCTGGGAGTCCGAGATCCGCGCCGCGCTGAACCACGCGGAGGAGCGCGCCGGGTCGATCGGCGCCCGGCTGATCATGACGGGCATCCTCCCCACCCTGCGCCAGGAGGACGTCGGCGAGGGAGCGCTCTCGGAGAACCCGCGCTACCGGCTGCTCAACGACCAGATCTTCGCGGCGCGCGGGGAGGACCTGCACATCGAGGTGACCGGCATCGACCGGCTGCGGACCTACGCGGACACGATCACCCCGGAGGCCGCCTGCACCAGCACGCAGTTCCACCTCCAGGTGTCCCCCGAGCAGTTCGCCGACTACTGGAACGCGGCGCAGGCGATCGCCGGGGTCCAGGTCGCGCTCGCCGCCAACTCGCCCTTCCTGTTCGGCAAGGAGCTGTGGCACGAGACCCGGATCCCGCTGTTCGAGCAGGCCACCGACACCCGTCCGCAGGAGATCAAGGTGCAGGGCGTGCGGCCCCGGGTGTGGTTCGGGGAACGCTGGATCACCAGTGTCTTCGACCTCTTCGAGGAGAACCTGCGCTACTTCCCGGCCCTGCTCCCGCTGTGCGACGACCAGGACCCGGCGGAGACGCTGGAGGGCGGCGACATCCCCGAGCTCGCCGAGCTGACCCTGCACAACGGCACCATCTACCGCTGGAACCGCCCGGTCTACGCCGTCGCCCACGACAAACCGCACGTGCGGGTGGAGAACCGGGTGCTGCCCGCCGGGCCGACCGTCGCCGACACCCTCGCCAACGGCGCCTTCTACTACGGACTGACCCGTGCCCTGGTGGAGGAGGACCGGCCGGTGTGGTCACGGATGTCCTTCTCGGCCGCCGAGGAGAATCTGCGGACGGCGGCGCGGTACGGCATCGACGCCCGGCTGTACTGGCCCGGGATGGGCGAGGTGCCCGCGTCCGAACTGGTCCTGCGGCGGCTGCTGCCGCTGGCGCACCGCGGGCTGGAGCGCTCCGGCATGGACGACGCCTGGCGCGAGCCGCTGCTCGGCGTCATCGAGCAGCGCTGTGTCACCGGCCGCAACGGGGCGGTGTGGCAGAAGGAGATGTTCCACCGCATCGAGGACCTGGCGCACTGCGGCCGCCACGAGGCGCTGCGGCGCATGACGCAGCAGTACATCGACTACATGCACCTCAACGCCCCGGTCCACACCTGGCCCGTCGACTGACCGGGTGGTTCCCGGCGCCGTGGTCCTGGTGGGCGGCGCCATCGGCGTGCACGGCGTGGCCCTCATGGGCGAGCGGGAGGACCCGCGGTCCGAGACGGTGGCCGGGAGCGGCCGCGCGCCGCCCGGCGGGCTCGTGAAGGCGATGCCGGCGGTCGCTCCGGGCCTGCGCGATGCCGGGTCCCGGCCCGATGCACGCGGCCGACGAGGGGAAGCTCGTCGCCCTGGTGCCGCGGGAGCACGCGGACGCGGTCCTGGCCGCGATGAGGGCGCACCACCCGGGTGCCGACGCCGCCGTCATCGGTGAGGCGGCCGCGGAGCATCCGGGCACGGTCGTCGCGCGGGCCGGGCCCGGGGGCACCCGGGTGGTGGAGGTGCCGATGGGGGACGGCTGCCGCGGATCCGCTGAGCGGGACGCGCCGGTGCGCCGCCCGGGGTGGTCCGGGCGGCGCGCCGCCGTCAGCGGCCGGCGGTCCGGTCCAGGACCGCGGTCACCTCGCGGCGCACCTCGTCCCGGACCTCCGCGGGGAGTGACCCCAGGTCCGTGGCGTCCAGGGTGCGGAGCGCCTCGTCGGCTCCGGCGCCGCAGGGCGTGGTCCCGCTGATCACCTCGTAGCCGTCCCGGACGGCGACGAGGAGGCGGCGGGCGCCGTCGCCGTCGGCGTGCACGGCGGTGGCGACGACGAGGGGCGGCGGCCCGCCCGCCGCACCGGCCGCCTTGTAGTACCCGCTGGCCACGGGGTCGCGCCAGCGGATGCCGAGCAGCAGGTGGCGCTTGGCCACGACCTCGGGCAGGTCGGTCTCGTAGGCGCCGTCCCGGTCCAGCACGGTCGCCCGCGCGTCCAGGACCAGCGCCGCGGGCAGCAGACAGCGCAGGGTGCTGCCCACGATGTTGCCGCCGACGGTGGCCGTCCGGCGCACGGCCCCGGTGCCCACCGTGGAGGCCGCGCGGCGCAGCACCTCCGGCACCCGGTCGTCCACCTGGTGCAGCAGCACGGCGGCGCCCAGCGCCTCGCGTCCTATGCGGGTGGCCTGGGGGAGCCTGCGCAGGGACATGGCCTGCTCGGGGAAGCCGTCGCGCTGCCAGAGGGCCCACACGAGGGTGGCTCCGCCGACGGGCACCGCTCCCTCGGCCAGACACCGCCGGGCTTCGGACAGGGACGTGGGCAGACGCAACAGCACGGCGATCGACCTGCTTTCCTCGACGGGAGCGGGGAGCACGGCACTTCACGGGGTGGTCACGGGCACTGCATTGTCCTCGCCCCCGCAGGGGCGCACACAGGGCTCACGGGTTCGCCGGGTGCGCCCGCCGGCGGTCACCGCAGCCGGCGGATCTCGCCGCGCACCCGGTAGAAGCCGCCGGCCGCCGGGTGCAGCGCGTCCACCACGTAGCGGGCGCCGGGCACCCGTATCGCCCGCGGGAACTGCACGTTCCAGGAGCCGTCGTAGCCGTCGGAGACCACGTGGACGCGCAGCCTGCCGTTGTGCTGGACGCATTCGACGACGACGGCGCCGGAGGGGGCCTGCGCGACGGTCGCCACCGCGGTCGGGGCCGTGGCCGGCGCGTAGGTCGGCAGGGCCGCGGCGAGCTTGACGTCCCGCGCGACCGGCACCGTGCCCTGCTGCGCCGCGGCGACGGCCGCCTCGCTCGCGTCCACGCACACCAGCGAACCGTCCGTGGTCACCAGGTAGAGCCGCTCGTCGCGGTACTGCATGGACAGCGCCGACCCGCCTCCGGTGCCGAGCTTCCACAGGCGCGTGCCGTCCCGGTCGAAGCAGTAGACGGACGACGCGGCGTCGCCGGCGAAGACGAACCGCCCGCCCGGGGAGGTGGCGCAGGAGTACACGGCGCTGTCGCAGGCGTAGGTGGCCTCGACGGCGCCGGTCGCCTTCGACAGCCGCTGCACCACGCGGTGCGCCGTGCCGGCGTAGACGGTGTCGTCCTCCTGCCAGCCGAACAGCACCCCGCCGCGGGTGGGGGTGTGCCACAACTCGCCGCCGCCGTCGGGCGCGTAGGCCGTGACGCCCCCGTGGTGGCCGTGGTAGACGGCCCGGTCGTCGGCGCGGACCATCCACGCGTGCTCGCCCTGGCTGCGGCGGGTCCACTGGTGCTCGTCCTCGTGGTCGATGACGGTGAGGCGGCCGGCGCGGTCCGAGACGTTCAGCACGCCCTCGTGGATGTCCAGCCAGAAGATGTCGACGTCCGCGGCGATGTCGTAGGCGGCGAACGGCAGCTTCGAGGAGAGGTCGTAGACCCGGCCGTCGTCACAGCCCGCGTAGATCCAGAAGTCGTCCGCGACCAGGCACTTCACACCGTCCGGCAGGCTGAAGCGGGCCAGTGTCCGGCCTTCGTGGTCCAGGGTGAAGACGTCGCCGGACTGGTTGCCGACCCAGCAGTGCTCGTCGTCGACGTGGATGCCGAACGCCGAGGAACCGGTGCCGAAACGCCACAGCACGGGAGCCACGGCACGCGCGGTGGACGGGGCCGAGGCCACCTGGCGGCGGGTCACCGCGCGCGGGGCCCGCTGACCGGGCACCGCGGGCGCGTAGCCCTTGCGGACCTTCTCCCCCACCTTCTTCGCCGCGGCGGCCTGCGCCTTCGCCGCCGTGGGGAACGTCGTCGTCTGGGTCTGCCCCGCCGCGCCGATCCGGCCGTAGCGCACCGTCACGGACTGGCCGTCCACCGTCACTTCGTAGAACTTGTGCGCGGCGCCGTCCTCCTGCGACAGCTCCAGATACGTCGTCGTCACCGTGGCACCAGCGGACATGACAAAGCCTCCCCGGACTGAACCCGGGGCCGTTCCACCGGGTCCTACTGTTCGAACCGTAGGCGCAGCCACTGACAATGGGGTCGGTCGCCCTGTCGCCCTGTCGCCCTGTCGCCCTGTCGCCCTGTCGCCCTGTCGCCCTGTCGCCCTGTCGCCCTGTCGCCCGCGCATGAACGAACGGACCCATGAACGCCGCAACGCTGCTGGACGTCCTGCTGGACGCCGCCCACCGTGACCCCGACCACGTGGTCGTCCACGTCCGGGGCGACGGCTCCGAACTGTCCGTCACCTTCCGGGAGCTGCTGGAGGAGTCCCTGCGCGTGGCGGGCGGTTACCGTGACGCGGGAGTCGTGCCGGGTACCTGCGTGCCGGTGGTCGCGGACCGCGGTGAGGACTTCCAGCCCCTGTTCTGGGGCGCGCTCGCGGCCGGCCTGGTGCCGGTGCCGCTGGCGCCCGACGTGCGGCGGGTCCGCCCCGTGTGGGAGCACCTCGGACGCCCTCCGGTCGCGGTGGACGAGGCCTGCGCGGGCGTGGCCGACCGGCTGGACGGCGCCCGTGTCCTGCGGCTGGAGGAGCTGCGGACGTCCTCCGCCGTGGAGTCCCCCGCCACCGCCGCCCCCGACGACCTGGCGTTCCTGCAGTTCTCCTCCGGCAGCACCGGGGCGCCCAAGGGCGTGGAGCTGACCCACGCCGCCGTGCTGGCCAACCTCCGCCAGCTGATCGGGGCCGCCGGGCTCACCGACCGGGACGTGGTGGTCGGCTGGATGCCGTACTTCCACGACATGGGGCTCATCGGCACCCATCTGGCGCCGCTCGCCGCGCGGGCCAAGCAGGTGCGGATCGCCCCGCTGTCGTTCGCGAAGAACCCCCGGCTGTGGTTCGAGGTGGCCGCCGCGCACCGGGCCACCCTGCTGTCCGCCGCCAACTTCGCGCTGGCGCTGACCGTCCGCCGGGTCCCCGAGGAGGTGTTCGCCGGGCTCGACCTGAGCACGGTACGGCGGATCCTGGTGGGCGCCGAGCCGATCTCGGCGACGGTGTGGCGGGACTTCGCCGCCCGGACCCGGCCGTCCGGCCTCGACCCCCGCGCGGCGACGCCCGTGTACGGACTGGCCGAGGCGACCCTGGCCGTCACGTTCCCGCCGCCGGGCGAGGTGGCCGTGCCCGTGGTCCTGGAGCGTGCCGCGCTCAGCCGGGGACGGGTGGTGGAATGCGAACCGGGCGGTGACGCCGTGGAGTTGCTGGACGTGGGACTGCCGGTGCCGGGATGCTCGGTACGGGTCACCGACGACCGCGGCCGCCCGCTGGGCGACCGGCGGGTGGGTCACGTCGAGGTGCGCGGTCCACAGGTGGCCCGGGGGTACCACGGTCTGCCGGAGGCGACGGCGGCCGCCTTCGCCGACGGCTGGCTGCGCACCGGTGACCTCGGCTTCCTGCGGGACGGCCGGCTGTGCGTCAGCGGCCGCCACAAGGACGTGCTCTTCGTCAACGGCCGCACCTTCCACGCCCCGGACATGGAGGAGGTCGCGGCGGCCACCCCGGGGGTGCCGCCGGGGACGGCGGTGGTGGTCGGGTCGACCGACCCGGTGACCGGCGGGGAGCGGGTGGTGGTGTTCGTGGCCTGGGCCCGGCCGCCGCGCTCCGCGGCCGGGGTGCTGGACCGGGTGGCGGGGCGGGTGCGGGCGGCGCTGGGCCACGACGACGTGCGGGTGTTCGCGCTGCCGCCGTCCGCCTTTCCCCGCACGACCAGCGGCAAGGTGCAGCGGCAGCGGATGCGGTCACGGTTCGAGGCGGGGACGTACCGGCCGACGGCCGCCTCCGGGGCGGCCCCGGCGCGCCGGGAACCGCCGCGGCCGTCCGGGGACCCGGCCCCGGCGCCCCGTTCCCGCGCGCGGGTGCGGGGCGTGGTGCGGGAGGTCTGGGCGAAGGTGCTGGGGGTGCCGGAGCCGTCGTTCGGGGACCGGGACCGGTTCGCCGAGCTGGGCGGCGGCTCGCTCAAGGCGATGGAGGCGCTCGCCGAACTGGAACGGGCGCTGGACGTGACGCTCGGGCCGGCCGTGATGCGCCACGACACGGTGGCCGCCCTCACCGACCACCTCCTGGACGCGGCGGGGCAGCGGGCGCCCGAGCACCGGGGGACCCCGGGCGGCACGTCCCCCCGGGGCCCGGAGACCGCCGTGGTGGGTCTGGCCTGCCGGTTCCCCGGCGCCGGTACGCCGGAGGAGTTCTGGGAGCTGCTCACCGCCGGCCGCGACGCCGTGACGACGGTCCCCGCGGGCCGCTGGGGCACGGCCGGGGAGGAGGACGGACGGTGGGGCGCCTTCCTGGACGATCCCGCCGCCTTCGACGCCGGGCACTTCGGGATCGGCGCCGAGGAGGCGCGCGCGCTCGACCCGCAGGCACGGATCTTCCTCGAACTCGCCCACGAGGCGCTGGAACGGGCCGGATACGCCGGTCCGCGCCGCCGCGGCCTGCGGATCGGCGTCTTCGCCGCCGTCGGCGACAGCGGCTACCGGCAGGTCCTCGCCGAAGCCTCCCCCGGTGGCGCGCCGTCGTCCGGGGCCGCCCTGACCGGCAACCTGCCCAACCTCGTCGCCGCCCGCGTGGCACACTGCCTCGACCTGGACGGCCCGGCGCTGGCGGTGGACACCGCCTGCTCCTCGGGCCTGGTGGCCCTGCACCTGGCCCGGCGCAGCCTCGCGGACGGCGAGTGCGACATCGCGGTCGTCGGCGGCGTCAACCTGCACCTGACCCCGGCCGCGCACCGGTCCCTGGAGGCGGCACAGGCCCTGTCGCCCACCGGGCGCAGCCGCGCCTTCGGCGCGGCGGCCGACGGGTTCGTGCCCGGCGAGGGCGGAGCGGCGCTCGTCGTACGGCGCCTGGCGGAGGCCCGCCGTGACGACGACGCCGTGCTGGCCGTCGTACGCGGCACGGCCGTCAACAACGACGGCACGTCGCTGAGCCTGATGGCGCCCAATCCGCTGCGCCAGCGGGAGGTGATCACCCGGGCGTACCGGGACTGCGGTGTCGATCCCGCGTCGGTGACCTACGTCGAGGCGCACGGCACCGGCACGGCCGTCGGCGACCCGGTCGAACTGCGGTCCCTGGCACACGCCTTCCCGCCCCGTCCGGACGGCCGGCCCCGGCTGCTCGGCTCGGTGAAGACCAACATCGGGCACCTGCTGAACGCGGCCGCGCTGCCCTCGCTGGTGAAGGTCGTCCTGGCCCTCGGCCACGGCCGGCTGCCCGCCTCCCTGCACCACACCCCGCCGTCCCCCGCGGTGGAGCGGGCCGGGTTCGCGCTGGTCCCCGAGGAGACCGAGTGGGAGTCGGACGGGCCGCGCAGGGCGGGCGTCAACGCCTTCGGCTTCGGCGGCACCAACGCGCACGCCGTCCTGGAGGAGGCGCCGCCCGCACCGGAGCGCACCGCGCGCCGGGCGGGCGAGGGGCCCCACCTGCTGACCCTCTCGGCGGACAGCGCGGAAGGGCTGGCGGCGTGGGCGTCGCGCCTCGCGGAGCACCTGCGCGACCACCCGGAGCCGGACGAGGCCGGCGTCTGCGCGGCGGTGGGCGCGGCGCGGGACGAGCGGCCCCGTCGTCTCGCGCTCGTCGTCGACGGCGACCTGCGGGAGCGGCTCGCCGCGAGGCGGGGCGCGGTCACCGGGACGGTGACGCACCGGCCCCGGACCGTCTTCGTCCTGCCCGGCCAGGGCGGGTTGCGACCGGGGCCGGGCCGGGAGCTGTACGCCACGGCGCCGGTGTACCGCGCCACGCTCGACGAGGCGTCGGCGGCCGTCGGGGAGGTGTGCGGACGGAAGCTGACGGACTGGTGCGTCGAGGGCGACGTGACCGAGGACGACCTGGCCGCGACGGAGGTGGCGCAGCCGCTGCTGGTCGCGCACGGGGTCGCGCTCGCCCGGCAGCTGACCGCCTGGGGCGTACGGCCCGACGCGGTCGTCGGGCACAGCGTCGGCGAACTGGCGGCCGCCTGCGTGGGCGGGACGCTGTCCCTGCGCGAGGCGGTCACGTTCGCTGCGGAACGGGGCCGGCTCATGGGCGGGTCGACCGCACCGGGCGCCATGGCGGCCGTGCTGGGCGCCGCGGAGCCGGAGGTGTCCGCCCTGGTGGACGCCTCCGGCGGCGAACTGGCGGTCGCGGCGTACAACGGGCCGGGCCGGCTGGTGATCTCCGGCACCCCGGAGGCGGTCGGCCGGGCGTCGCGGCGGCTGACCGGACAGGGCGCGACGGTCCGCCCGTTGCGGGTGGCGCGCGCCTTCCACTCGCCGCTGATGGAGCCGGTCGCACAGGCCCTGGCGGACGCGGCCCGCGCGCTGGCCCCGACGGCGCCCACGACGCCGGTGATGAGCACGCTCACCGCCGCGTGGCAGCCGCCTATGACCCCGGAACACCTGCGCGAACACGCCCTGCGTCCGGTGCGGTTCGACCGCGCGGTGGCGCGCCTGGTGGAGGAGGGCTACGACACGTTCGTGGAACTCGGCCCGACCCGGACGGTCCCGCCCACCGCCGGCGCGTTCGTCCTGCCCGCCGTCGAAGCGCCGGGCGGTGCGCGGCAGTTGATGGAGACGGTGGCACGTCTGTGGGTCCGGGGCGTGCCGCTGGACCGCCCTTCGCACGCCGGGGCGCACCCCCGGACGCCGCTCCCGCCCTACCCGTACCGCCGGCGCCGGTACTGGCCCGGGCCCACCGCGCCGGGTCTGCTGCACGACGTCGTGTGGCGGCCGGCCCCCGCCCCCCTCGCGGACGGCCG